>JAUXGS010000140.1 GCA_030621945.1 Methanosarcinales archaeon
ACATAGGCGTCCAACTCACGTTCCAGCCATGTAATGCCGGGGTGTAAGCTGTATCAGAAGTTGTTAAATCTGCGTATAGCCTGATCGAACTTACGCCAGAAGCATTAGAGGAGATGTCATAGCCAGCGTTTGCTTGAGTAGATGTGATGGTGCAAAGCGTTGAATTATCTGCTGCATTCAAAATTTTATAGGTGATATTCGTTCCTTGTGTTGCATTTATGGTATCATTGGCATAGAACTTATCCCAGCCTGCTAAGGATGAAAGAGTGATAGGGGTGGATGTTAGGCTTGCGGATGAATAATAGTTTGTTCTTATATTGTCAAAATAATTAGTTTGATCTTTATTTAGTGTCCTTTCACGAGTCTCTATTCTGAATATAAGGTTATGAGTCCCCGTGTAGGAACTAACATTAATAGACTCATTTAGACATTCTGTTGCAGTGGTTGGGGGTTCATTAGACCATACAATGGTAGAGTCCACCAAGACTTGTGCTTCGAACTTACCTGCTGTCTCTTGCCATAAATTAGCATCGAAGGTGATGGTGTCCATATTGGTAAAATCTACTGATTGAAGAATCTGAGAATGTTCGCCTGATGGAATATTTTGAGTAGAACTAAACCGGTATGAGTATGTGCCATCAGTTTTCCATGTTGTTGATTTTGCACCGTTAAACTTATTATCGGTTTCTGAATAAATCCAATCAGTCACGGTCTCAAAACTATGTTCAGAGATAACATCTATCCTTGATAATTTCACATTTCCATCGCTCACCGTTACGTTGGTTGAGGATGCGATTCCAGCAGTTGCATTCGGCTCACTAAATGAATCACTCCATGTGCCATTCACTTTATCAATAACGGGTTCTGCGTTGACAAAAGTAGTTGTCACTATAAATAGCGATGCAATAAGCAATGCGATTATCACATACTTAGCCGCTTTCGCTTTCATATTTTTTACCCTCTCCCAAAAGAAATATTCGAGGACTTTTAATAATCAATTGAAAAGCAGTATATATAAAACTATCGGTTCTTAGAAATCATAGCCATTTTCAATGGATAGTTTCGCATTTTATCGTGTAATATCTTTTTTTGAAAAATATTATACGGGGTGGTGAAAGATAAGGGGATGTGGGTGAAAGAAATATTGTTTTTTGGGATATTATCGAAGGAATTTCCGTATACACTTATGTGTAGTCGTCTTCTCCTCTTATCTTCTTATGACACCGCCGAAAGAATCGCTTCTCTTCTTCGCTTTTTTCCCCTTTCCCTTACCCTTTTTATCTCCCCTTCCGAGACAGACGCCGATAGATAACAACGAAGCATAACGCCGCGATGACGGAAACGGCAGTAAAACCCGGCACTGCCTCTTCGCCTCCCGCGGCAGTGCCGCCGCTGCCAGGAGTTGTTGTGGGGGGCGGCGCTTTTTCTTTTAATATCAATGTCTCGTTCAAGCCGCCGATAGAGATATTAAAGATAGCAGGCACTTCACCCAGTTCATTCTTCGTCAGGCGGAAAGTAACAGTAGTATTCTCGTCATTCGCGAGTTTAAGCGTTTTTGCCGCCTTCACCTCCGTGCCATTAACGTCAAGATAAACCGTTTCGCCTTTCCAGTTTCCCTTCCCTCCCAAATTCGTTACGTTCACCGTCACCGTAACCGTGGTTCCAACCTCAGCGGGATTCGGCTCGACCGTGAGATTGCTATACGTGTAGTTAATAGGTGGATACAGCGTTGCATTTTCATGCACGTAGAAATGCATGTACGGCGTCCTCCCGATGCGTTCTCCCTTTTTGTTACTGTCCGTTGCTTCTACCCGGAACCGGTAGTCACCGATTTTGATGTCCTTACCTATTGAGAAGCTTATGATTCCGTAGGTCTCTTTGTACAGCGTTTTATCGTGGTTGATCATCTTTGAGCTGCTTGTACTGGCAGTGAACGTCGCGCCCGTGGGTCTCGTTCCCGTCATTTTAAACTGAATAGAAGGTTTATATTCACCAGTAACGTCGTTTTTTGTGGTCTTCCCGCTTGCCTCTACGTATATCTTCACCGTAGACCCGGGAGGGAAATGGTCATTGTAATGCGGGATGAATCCCTTATACGTATTATTTGTCTCGACGCAGATAACCGCCATAATACTATTACCGGGTCCGTAAACGGGTTCGGATGCGAGTGCTGGCGTGGATAATAATAATAGGAAAAGCGATATGAGGCATGCGAATACGGCGACCAGAAATATCGGCGATTTTTTGTGCATAATATTAATTAGTTGTTATAATAAACATTATACTTGTTGTCTACCAGTATTTAAATGATTTGGCATTTTTTAGTCAAGGTCTTTACCGCAGGTAAAAAAGTTGTCTTTTGTGCAAAAAGAAAAAAATTGCGGGTCTTCTTTCACATCTTCGACTATCTGCAGGGCATCCCATCGGAAGCCTTTGCTTATAACTCCAAAAATCCCTCCACCGTAAGCCCTGCTTCTTTAATGATTGCTTTTAATGTTCCTTTTGGAATATCAACCCCGGGATGATTTGGAATTGTAGTTCTTCTTTTTGTGATTGGATTATACCAGATTTCATGACTTCCTTTTGCTTGTTTGTCGAATACGAATCCTGCTTTCTTTAGCTTCTTAATAACATCTCTTGCGGTGAGGGAGGGTAATCTCGTCATATGGTCACATTTATTGGTATCTTAACATCTTGAATAACTTTTCTTGATGGCTCAATCTCAAATGGTAAAGGGTCGCCATGTTCAATATAAGACTCAATAAGTTTTCTTGCTACATCCTGTGCTATTTCCATCGTCTCTGCTATCGTTCTCCCATGAGCGACTAGTCCTTGGAGGGTATCACTCGTTGCAAGATAGCCCCCTTCTTCCAATTCCTCTATTTTTATGGATATGAGACTTTCAGACACTTTTATCACCTCGATTGTTTTTTAAACTTATCCTTAACTATGTTCTATATTCTTAAAAAGCTTTTATTATATCTAGCTGTAAAGCATAATTTCACAAGTGCTTTGGTATCCAAATTATATCGCCTACAGGACTCTCTTTAAGCGCGATGGACGGATGCGAAACATCAACCTTAATCGGCTTGCCTTTCTTAAGTCTCTCTTTAAGCGCAATTATGAACACTATAATGATGAAGTAAATGATGATGAGACCGTTCGGAGATTTTAGGCCCTCCGCTTATTACTATGAGTGGCAACCTTTCCGCAAAAGCCCCGGCAACTGCATTCAATAGGCTAAACCATCCCACACCATAGCATACACCGCTGACACCGTTTAATCGAGCATATGCGTCGGCCGCATAACCTGCGTTCAGTTCGTTGCAATTGCAAACCACTTTTAAATTACTTTTCTCTAGAATAGCAAAGAAATCCAGAACATAATCGCCAGGTACGCCGAAAATATGCCTAAGGCCTGCTTGCTCCAAACGTTTCGCAAGATATGTTCCTACAGTGACATTATTTGCCTTTGCCATGTTTCCCTCCTTTTACCTTAAGAGAATCCTGGGCTTTATTTGTTCTTCACATTATGTTTTCTATGATATTCCTTGATAATGTTCCTTTTCCTTTTCCCGTATCCCCATTAAACCCAAAATTTTTATGCTGTACTTAGGTATTCACCGCCACGTCTTCACATTAGATATAATCACAAAACCTTCTTCCGAATCGTTAAT
>JAUXGS010000033.1 GCA_030621945.1 Methanosarcinales archaeon
TCGCGGGGATGTGTAAAACCGTATTGGTTGAGCCGCCCATCGCCATATCCACTTGAATAGCGTTTTCAAAAGCATTCTTTGTCATTATGTCACGTGGCTTACAGTCCTCCTTAACTAACGCCACGATTCGTTTACCGGTCTCGTACGCTTGTTCTCTCTTTACCGGATCAATTGCCAACGTGGTTGCACATTGTGTGACTGACATGCCTAACACCTCGGTAACGGTTGCCATAGTATTTGCAGTGAAAAGACCAACACAGGAACCCGCACCGCAAGTCATGGCAGGCAGGAATTGTTCGGCTTCTTCTGCGGTCATCTTACCACCTTTCACCTGGCCAACAAGACCAAATCCCTCAATCGGGTGGTGTTTCGTCCCATCTACGACGTTTGCTTTCATTGGGCCTCCGGTGAGCATAATCGCAGGTAAATTCAGACGTCCGGCAGCCATTAACATGCCCGGAGTAATTTTATCACAGTTGGTTACGCCAACCCAGCCGTCCAACGAATGCGATAAGGTCATGATTTCTATATTATCTGCAATATGCTCACGGCTTGGCAGGCTAAGTCGCATCTCCACAAACATCGCAACACCGTCACACACACCAGGAACGCCCCATTCTAAGGGCACGCCGCCAGCGTCTCTAATCCCTCGTTTTACTTCCCGGGTTAAGTCATTCAGCAGAATATGACCCGGAATAATATTGTTATAGCTATTTGCAACGCCGATAAACGGCTTGTCCAGGTCAAAATCTTCTGCTTTTAGGCCTGCGGACATTAACAACGCCCGGTGCGGTAACGTCTCAATACCTCTCTTTAATACGTCTGATCGCATTGTCAGTCATCCCCAAGCTTAAAAAGTAACTGCTAATATAAATATTTCGGCGGTCTTATAAAAACGGACCCGGCGGGATTCGAACCCGCGATCCCCGGCTTAGAAGGCCGGTGCTTTATCCTAGCTAAGCCACGGGCCCACTCACATCTTCTCTTTTTCGCACTTTTCGCTATAACCTATATGCAACTACAACTAAAAGAGAAGTTTTATCAGAAGAAAAAGGTGAATCTAAAAATAGAGAGGTGAAAATGCCAATGCCAGAGATAACTCCAATGATGCAGCAGTATTACAAAATAAAAGAGAAATACCGCGATGCCATTGTACTCTTTCGTGTTGGTGACTTTTATGAAACTTTCGGTGAGGATGCAAAAGTGGCATCTAAAGAGCTGAACATTGCGTTAACCGCTACGGGTAGGGGCAAAGGAGCAGCAAAGAAAATTCCAATGGCTGGCGTGCCGTTCCATGCTGTCACACCGTACATCAAACAGTTGATAAAGAAGGGCTATAAGGTAGCTATCTGTGAACAAATAGAGAATGAAGAAAGCAAGGAAATAGAAAGGCGAGAGGTAGTGCGGCTTATTACGCCCGGTACGATAATCGAAGATTCGTTTCTCGAAGAGCGGGTCAGCAATTATCTGATGTGCGTAAATCTCATGGATGGCAAGGTGGGCATTGCAATCGTTGACGTTTCAACCGGTGAGTTCTCAGTGACCGAATTGGAAGATGACAAAACGCATGCTTCGCTGTTAAACGAAGTTGAACGGGTAAAGCCCGCGGAAATAATACTGCCCGAATCGCTTGAACTTGAGCTTGAGCGGGATACCTGCACCATTTCACGCTATGACGATTACTATTTTGATTATAAAACTGCTTATACCACGCTGCTAAACCATTTTGGCGTTATCTCGCTTGATGGTTTTGGATGCGGTGAGCTTAAAGCAGGAATAACCGCAGCGGGTGCTGTGATCTCTTATCTCAGGGATACACAGAAGAAAGTGCTATCTCACATCAAACCGCTTAAGACGTTCTTCGTTTCCGATTACATGGTCTTAGACAGCGTTACCGTACGAAACCTCGAGCTATTCAATAATATACGGGATGGAACACCGAGAGGGACGCTTATTAGTGTGCTGGACAAAACACTTACAGGCATGGGTTCACGACTTCTAAAAAAGAATTTGCAATTCCCGTTGCTCGACGTTCACGAGATAAAGAGGCGGGAAGAGGCGGTAAAAGAGTTTCATGCTGATATACTACTACGGGAATCGTTAAAAGCAGTCTTCAGAGAGACCTATGACATAGAGCGGATAATAAGCAGGGTGTCGTATGGAAATGCGAACGCTCGTGACTTGATCTCGTTAAAGCGGTCTTTACTGCAGATAGATGAATTACGAGCGATTTTAAAGAAATGCCGTGCAGAAAAGATAAAAAACGCGCTCAGAGCGTTGAAGTCGAACACCTTCTCAGAGATTGTGGATTTGGTAGACCGAAGCATATTAGAAGAGCCTCCGATAACAGTAAGGGATGGAGGGTTGATAAAGAAAGGATTTAATGCTGAACTGGACGAGTTGAGAACGATAAAGCATGAAGGTAGGAAATGGTTAGCGGAATTCGAGGAGAATGAAAAAGCCCGTACCGGAATAAAATCGCTCAAAGTGGGTTATAACAAGGTTTTTGGCTATTACGTCGAAGTGAGAAAGACGTGGATAGAGCAGGTGCCGGCTTCGTACATAAGGAAACAGACGCTTACAGGGGCGGAGCGCTATATAACGGATGAGTTGAAGGCTTACGAGGCGAAGGCACTAAGTGCTGAAGAACGGATAAAGGAACTGGAGTATGAGTTATTCGAACAGATAAGGAAGGAAGTTGCGAAACGTGCGAAGGAGATTCAAGATGCCGCAAATTCGATTGCTGAATTGGATATGCTTCTGGCGTTCGCAGACGTTGCGGCAGAAAGAGGATATTGCTGCCCGGAAGTGTATGAAGGTGACGAAATTGTTATAACGGCCGGGAGACACCCGGTCGTGGAGAAAGAGGTAAAGGAAGGATTCGTGCCGAATGACATCCGAATTGGCACGAATAACCGATTGATGATTATCACGGGACCTAATATGAGTGGAAAGTCCACGTTCATGCGTCAGGTTGCTTTAAACGTGTTGATGGCGCAGCTCGGCTCTTTCGTGCCTGCAAAGGAGGCGAAGATCTGTGTTACAGACCGGATTTTTACGCGGGTTGGCGCTTACGACGATCTATCCATGGGTCAGAGTTCATTCATGGTAGAGATGAGCGAAACTGCGAATATATTGAATAATGCGACTGAACGAAGCCTGATAATTCTTGATGAAATCGGAAGAGGCACCAGCACACTGGATGGCGTAAGTATAGCATGGTCTGTAGGTGAATATGTTAATGAGCGAATAAGAGCGAAAACGTTGTTCGCAACACACTTTTACGAACTCACGGAGCTCGCAGATGTGCTTGATAGTGTAAAATGCTACAATGTATCAATAAAAGAAGTTGCAGATGAGATATTTTTTATACGGAAGGTTGTGGAGGGCAGAGGTTCAAAGAGCTATGGGATACAGGTGGCGAAACTCGCGGGATTGCCTGAAGAGGTGATAGAATCCGCAAAAACCGTTTTGAAGCGGATGGAACGCGAGATAGAAATAGAACGCGGTGACAAAGAGAGCGGCGAGAAGAAAGTGGTCGTGAAAACGGAAGTACGGGAGCACCCACTGATAGAGGAGTTGAAGACATTAAATGTGGAGCAGATTTCACCAATAGAGGCGTTGAATTTGTTGTACGAGATGAAGAAGAAGTTATGAGTATCCCAGTGATAGATTATCATTATAATTTCCATATTTTTGGAAATACTGCATTTACTCTCTTTTTATATTCTAAATATTCTTTACCAAACTTTTTTTCTAGATATTGTTCTTCCACAATTATTAAGATCTTAAATACAATATACATGAAAATAGGAATTGAAATTCCTAAAATCGATCCGAAAATTAAAATTATTCCCGGAACGATAAATACAATCCATGATGCATAAATTGGATGTCTAATAAACGAATAGATCCCTTTTGTACATAGTTTCCCCTCATTAAAGTATTTATCAATTGTAAATGCAGGAATCAATAAGATAATGATTCCTATAATAATAAAGGATGCCCCCAATATTATATCTACATATTTAGACATTATTACAAATGTAAGCGAAGGAAGATAAACATAATGCACGATAAGGATTATGACGGAATAAATAATCGATATAACTGCAAATTTAGGTCCGATTCCCCATTTTGTCATTTCTGTCTCCATGATTGAATCACCTCTCGTGTTTCAAATCAAATTGGGATATTTTTATTACCCTATATCGGGCATTTCTCATTCTTACATCCTATACAAACAAATGAGTTGATCTCCACAAGCGCTATGAAATATAATAACCAGAAGATAACTAAAAAGATTTTGTTTTCCCACAGCCAAAACAGAGGGAATAAGAGCAGAGCTGTTAAAGGTACTGCTACGCCTAAAATATTCTACACAGTATAATTGCTCTGTTTTCTTGGTAGCAACAATTTTGATAACTTACTTGGAAAAATATGCCCACACGAATCTAACCTGCAAGCACACTTTGAACAAAAAAAATAAAATATTATCGATGGAGAAATAAGAATGATAGCAACATACAGCAACCCCATCAGTAAGGACTCGCTCAATATAGCTAATAGTGCAATTATGATCGAAAAAAATATCAGAGATAGGCTAAAAACACCATGAAATCTGTTGTTCATTTTCAATCCCCCTCTTTTTAGCAATTTTGCCTAACGGTGAATAACCGAACCCAACTTTGGTTACCCCTAACTCTAAGCAAACCATACTTTTCCCTCCTTTCACTCCCCTTTTGCAAAGTAAGAAGAGCATCTACGTTTGAGCGTATTCTTGATAATAAGCTATTTAACATGTCGGGACTTTCTTTTATCATTCTAACATGCACGCACCCAGAAGAAAATACGAATCGAAGTACAAGCCCTGGATAGAGCATCAAGGGCAGGCGATCCTGGGTGAAGGTCGGGCAAAACTGCTCCGGGAGATTCAAGAATTGGCATCCATTCGGAGGGCGGCAGAAAAGCTTTCTATTCCTTATCGGTCTGCATGGGAACATATACGGAAGATAGAGGAAGCAATAGGCACTCCTGTGGTGAAGACGTATCGGGGCGGTGCAAAGGGCGGCGGTGGTGCCGGACTGACGGAAGAAGGCGAGCGCGTTTTGCATGAATATGAACGATATGAACGCTATTTAGCGGGTTTATCGGCAGATGAGGAATTTTGGGAGGCATTGTATATGAAGATAAGCGCACGGAATAAACTTAAAGGTGTGGTGAAAGGGATAGAGAAAGGAGAAGTTGCTGCTTCTGTACGAATTGAGATCGCAACGCCAACGGTTATCACTGCGTTGATAACAAAGGATGCCGTAGATGATCTTGAGTTGAAAATCGGCGATGATGTAGAAGCAGTGATAAAAGCGACAGAGGTAATGGTGTCCAAAGAGTGAAGTAATAACGTACTTACTCCTTCACCTCGAAGCCCTCAACACTGAGTGCTCCACCTTCCTTCTCCATCAGCTTCTCCACTTTATATTCCGCCTCGTCTAACTTCTTATTGCAAATTTTGCACAACTCCATACCCTCCTGGAACATCTTCAGTGAATCTTCCAACGAAAGGTTGCCCTCTCCCAACGTTTCTACTATCTCCTCTAACCGCTTCATCGCGTCTTCAAACGTTATTTCTTCCCCTTCTTTCATTTTACCTTACCTCACTCGTCCCACCCTCAATGAACTTTATTTGAAAAAGATAGCTTGATCAAAATAGGTTATACTTCAAAGTATAGATCAGTAAAAGTTTTTTGATTCCTGAACAAAGTTGGAGGGGGGTAAAAGCAAACGTATTTATGTAAAACCACCCTTTACAACGCGAGAACTGCCGATTTATCTTCTTGCGAAACGTGTTTAGTTAAAAATGAATTCTCGAAATGAAGGGCTATTTCACGCACCGCAGCCTCTTTCGAATCTGCTGTATGTATTACATTGCGCCGTATATCTAAGGCATAATCTCCTCGTATGGTTCCGGACTCTGCTTCTTTTGGATCAGTTGCGCCCGCTATTTTCCGCGCTGCTTTGATTGCATCTTCTCCTTCGATCACCAAAGATAACGCTGGTCCTGAGGTCGCATAGGAAATCAACCCCTCAAAGAACTCCTTCTCCCGATGTGCCTCATAGTGCTTCTCCATCAGCTCTCTCGTTGGCTGTGCAAGCTTTAGCGCTACTATTTTCAATCCCTGCTTTTCAAATCTTCCGATGATCTCCCCTACAAGCCCTCGTTCCACGCTTCCCGGCTTTATCATCAAGAACGTTCTTTCGATTGCCATTTCTTCTTCTCCCCTCTTGTATCCGCCGCCTCAGGTATATCTATATACCCTTAATGTTTTTTACATTTATACCGTGGTTTATAAATAGTATATAATGTATAGCGGTATTCTTTTTTCCGCATTCTCTTTCAATTGGGGGTAAAAGATCGTTTTGTTTCCTTGTTAAAGCGTTCTGCTTAAAGGAAGGGCGGGTTAGAGATAACTTCTGCACAACTCCACGTTTCTTCCCAGTTCTGTATAATCCATCTTCTTCTTCGCTGTATTCTTCCAAAAAGCCTCTATCAACAGATATTTAGAAGGGGTTGATTTCAGAAGGTCAAATATCCTATCGAAATCCAACTCACCGCTACCGAGGGATAAATGGTCTCGCTTCTCCGTAAGGGAGCAATCGTGCACATGTGCCACCAGTATCTTCGAACCACATTTCTCTATCCATCTCGTAAGGTAATCCAGATAACTACCGTCTTTCTTTTTTATTTTCCTTGGATGACACATTTCGGCCTTTATCGCATGCCCCACATCGAAGGTAAACTGTAAATTTGGATAGAATCGAGATAGCGCTTCAAGTATCAGGTCAGACCATTCAAAAGGAACTAAATCATTCTCCACACAGACGGTTATGCCGAATTCCGAAGCCAGTTCCGTTATCTCTCCACATCTTTTGAGACCTTTTAGTTTTATCTGCTGCCTCACGTCCTCAAGCTTATACGTAGGGACTCTCGGGTGCAAATGGAAATTGTAGTAGAGTGTCCGCGGTAGAAACTCAGCGGAAAATTCCATGCAGTTTCTCAAAATCCGCATGCTCGCATTGGCTATCTCATCTCGTGGATGCGCTACGACTGTATCAAGTGGAGAATGGAACCCAATTTTTAAATTGAACTCCTCTAACAACCTATTTAGCTCTTCTCTCTCCGATTCTGCCATGCAATCAGGTAATGGATAATCCAGAGAAAACTCGAAATAGTCCAGTTCGAGTTTGTAAAGCTCTTCTATCGTCTTCTTGAATGGTCTGTTCCCATACCATATTGGCGCTCCGAGTAGAATGCCCATCTGTTATTCCCCCACGATCCCTTTTACAGCCAGATAGTGAATAAATAGTCAATACCGATTGAGAATGCATAGCATCATTCGTAGTTGCGTGTTGGCGCATCCGCATAATTTTCTTTTTCCTTCCTTTTAACGACCAGCGTTAATCCATCGCGGTCTATTATTTCCACTTTTTCGCCCTTTGTTATCCGTTCTCCAGCCACAGTTCGAGCATTCCAGATTTCACCTCGCAGTTTTATCGTGCCCATATCCTCGTTAATTTCAGTCTCAGCCTTCGTTACTTTCCCGATAAGCACTTCACCACCTACTTCTGCTCTTCGTTTTCTCGTCTTCAATACCGCACCTACAGCAAAGAAGAAAAAAGCTGCGGATGCCACTGCAATACCAATTATAGTCAGCAAGAAACCTTCAAACCATCCTGACTGGGGGCTAAAGAGAAAAGGCTCTTTCGGTAATATCAAAGCGCCTATTATCAAGCATACCGCACCTCCGGTAGTGAGTATCCCGAAGGTAGGCGTAAGCACCTCTGCAATGAATAAGATAACCGCGACAAGTATCAAAAGCACGCCAAACACGTTTACCTCGAAAAGCCCCATCCCATACAGCGCTAAAATCAGGCATATTGCACCGATCATTTCAGGTACGTATGTCCCCGGAGACATGAACCCAAAAATAATGCCATATATGCCAACCATTAGCAGAATAACCGCTATTTGTGGATTGCTCAGCAGTTCTAATAAAGAAGAGCGAATAGTTTCCTCTTTTATGTGTAAAGGAGCATTTTTTGTTGCTAACGTCCTGTTCTCATTCCCTATTTTTACGGTCATGCCGTCAACCGTGTTTAAAAGCTCGTTTTCATTCTCTGCAA
>JAUXGS010000224.1 GCA_030621945.1 Methanosarcinales archaeon
ATAGAAGTATGGGATTTATGGAGATTGGGTTCATTCCGTTTTATTACAAGGATGGTGAAGGCGCGATAATGATGAGAAAGGTCATGTAAAACCTTTTCTTAGAAAGAAAAGCTTTACCAACAACTTTTTTACCGGCGGTAAAAACCTTGACTAAAAACCCCTTTTGATTTTTTCTTTTAGCACAGGTTTTCTTTTTACAAAAGAAAAAGTGTGAAGAAAGTTTTACTAAAGAAGCATATTCTTTTGTGTAGCGAAAAGGGATCTTTACATCTTATCTTGTTTGATGTTTTCATTTCATACGAGAAGCATTCAAGAAGTTGTTACAGCCGGGCCATTATTCAAACTGCTTTAACCTCAACCGTAAGAAAGACCGGACCGCGTATATCAATCTTCTTCTTCGTCGAGGTGATATAATGCATCGCTATATCGTCTATCTTTATATTTATATCCACGCCGCTTCTCACTATCTTCACCTTTACTTCAACATCTTTTTTGTCTATGTCTCCTGTTTTGACGGCTTCTTCTATTGTAGAAGCGGCAAGAGCTACAAAAGCATCTAAGAACCGCATGTTTGTTGGCACACCCTCTTCAAATTCCTTCTCCCATTTCTCACTCCGCGGTAAGCCAACGATAGATCCCTCAAATACTACAAGTTCATTCAGAGTGGCGGGACCGCATAAACGCGTGTTCTCCTCTGGCTCAGTCACCCAAACTTCAATAGCCTTACCGAAGAGGGTGCCGCTATATGCGAGAAACTCGCACGGGGATTTCGCATTACCGTTATCCTCACATACGCGCACAATGTCTTTAGCTATTTCCTCACCTTCTGGCGTACCTGGTGTCTTTTCCATGCTTATCATCCCTGCTAATTCCCTATCGCTCAATTTCAGAGGTGCATAAAATTGTGGAAATGCTAATGCTCTCACATCGCCAGCATCGTGCAATATCATCGCCAATCGCTCCACACCCAGCCCCAGGTTCATCACGGGATACGGAATCTCGTATTGCGCTAATGCAGTAGGGGAATAAATACCAAAGGTAGCCAATTCTACCCAGCCAATTTGTGGATGATAGCAGAAAACTTCTGTTTGCGTGTCAGGCATGTAATATTTCGAGCGCTTCTCGTCCTTTCTGAATCTTATCTTTTCGAATCCGAATTGCGAAAGCAGCCCGGTAGCAATCTCTTTACCATCGTCTATGCTCACTTCACCGTCTTCGTTGCATAGGACACATGATGCGGAATGGTAACTACGAAGCCGTATTTCGTCCTCTCGCTGCTCTCTCCTGAAACAGCGATCCACAGAGAAGAGTTTTATTGGTAACGGCTTCTTATTCCAGAGTCCCGCAAGCGTCAAGAACCAGCCAGAGGTCATGTGACTTCGTAACGTAGCACTGGAAGAGATCGGAGCGATATTTTTAAACTCCGGGAAAACAGTATCAAGCACTTTCGTTACGTCCATATCCGCCACACTCAGACTATGTGCCACTTCATATACCAGATCGTCACCGCCCACCTCGCCCTTTTTATACCGGTGCAGGGTATTCCTGAGTTCTTCTATTTCCTCGTTCGATAAGTCTTTTCCAAAGTACGAGTTCATCTGCCTCACCCGTTCCTCTGAGATGCCGATGTCCGGACGAGGCAATCCCGCAAGATAATAACAGCGGTCTAATACTGCAAGCGCTTCTTTACCAAATTGCTTCTTCACGTCCTCCGCTTCTATTATCACCGGATTCATAGCTTCCTCAAAGCCGAGCCGCAGATACGCCTCTCTCAGCTTCTGGATGGTTTCAAACACTGGATGAGGCTTACCACATCGTAAACG
>JAUXGS010000225.1 GCA_030621945.1 Methanosarcinales archaeon
AGAAGCGTTGCGAGTTTGTGTCGAGTGTATACGTAATGGCAGAGAAGATGCATTGGATTATGTGATGGCGGCGCATAAGCGGATAAGAGCGAAATACGATCTCCCCGCAGAACCGCCGAAGAGTGAAGGCGGGATACTATGTAACCTGTGCTCGAATGAGTGTGTGATGAAGGAAGGTGAGAGAAGCTACTGTGGACTGAAAGAGAACGTTAACGGGAGATTAAGATCTTTAGCACCAGACGATCATGCGTTCCTGCACGCATACCGCGACCCACTGCCGACAAACTGTTGCGCTGCATGGTTCTGCCCCGGCTCTTCACAATTCGGAAAGGTGAACATCGCGGTATTCTTCTACGGCTGCAACTTTGATTGCATCTTCTGTCAGAATGCCTTGCATAAGGACTTCGGAATAGTTGCGGCGGTGAGCGTACAAGACTTTGTTGCAAGCGTGAACCAGCGTGAAAACGCATACTGCGTCTGTTTCTTTGGTGGCAGTCCTGAACCGCAGCTTCCTTTTGCTATTCGTGCTTCCGAGAGAATTTTAGCGGATAGAGACGTGAGGATATGCTGGGAATGGAACGGCTGTGGCAACAAGAATTTAGTGAAGCGTGCGGCTGAACTATCGTTTAGAAGCGGTGGAATCGTAAAATTCGACCTCAAAGCGTTTGACCCCAACCTGGGGTATAGCGCTAAGTGGTGTTCCTAACAAGAGAGCGTACGAAAACTTTGAGCTGATCGCAGCAGAATTCTTTGAGAAATCGGCTCCTCCAGTGCTCACCGCTACGACACTGCTCGTGCCGTTCTACGTAGACGAGAAGGAGGTGGAAAATATCGCTTCCTTTATCGCAAGCATTAACCCTGACATACCCTATTCGCTTCTGGTGTTTCATCCTTGTTTCTATATGCGGGATATGCCAATCACACCGAGAGAGCAAGTGTTCAAATGTTATGAAGCTGCGAAAAGGCATTTGAATAACGTGAACATCGGAAATAAGCAGTTGCTTGGGCTGATTTGATAAGATAACGTAGGTTTTGCTTTTTAAGTTTATTCAAGCCTTATCGCTGGTATCCAGTTGTTATAGTGCCTTCCGTTTGCATCGGTAAACCCAGTGCCGGTTATCCATCCCTTCGCAGTTAGCAATTCAGGAGTGTGATGAATCTGCGGATACGAGCCTGTTCTAATGGTGTAATTGTATGTTTCGGTTGCCACAAGCGTGAAATTTTGGTCGAACGAAAGATTATACCAATCACTCGCGTAGCCATTCCAATGTGCCTCTGCTCCGTCCCATGAAGAGTTCCATATCCGTGCGTATTCTATATGCCCGCCTGTACCTACACATGGATAGATGTAGATCTTACTCACGGTAACGGTATGTGTCATTTCAATCGTTCCGTTATGGATGCCGCATATACTTGGATAGGTGCCCGGTTCAGTATCTAAGTAGAGAATGTCTGGAAACACTTTGATCTCTCTGGACGTTGTATTAGTTCCTCCCTCGTCATCCGTAACGGTTAGATTAACTATATACTCACCCACTGAAGCATAGGAATGCGTAATGGTTGATCCTGTCGTGTTGGTACTGTTCCCATCGCCAAAGCTCCAGTTGTAACTAATAATGCTTCCATCTGAGTCATACGAAGCTGAGGCGTTGAAGGTTATCGTCTGATTGATGGTTGGATTTACAGGCGAATAGGTAAAAGATACGCCAGGTGGCTGGTTTGTTATTATTGACAGATTCTCGGTAGCAGCAGGAGACCACGCACCAT
>JAUXGS010000043.1 GCA_030621945.1 Methanosarcinales archaeon
AAGAAAAAAGAAATAATATTTTTAGTCAAGGTTTTTACCGAAGGTAAAAAAGTTGTTGGTAAAGCTTTCTTTTTTAAAGAAAGGTTTATTTTGACTTTTGCACTTTGCACTTTTCAATGTTGGGTCAAAATTCCACCGAATTTTGAGCAGATATATGATCCCCTTAATGGGGTTTCCCAACACCCTTGTAAATAAAACCTGCTTTTTCGCAATCCTCCTTAAGGTATACGTTCCTTCCATCTACCAGCACTGGAGTGCGTATTTGAGTTTTTAGAGAGTTTAAATCCAGAGTTACATATTCTTTATGCTTGGTGACCAAAGCGATGGCATCAGCACCTTCGAGAGCTGCATTGAGATCTTCGGTGAAGGGCACATCAAAATCTCTTACATAAGGATCGTGAAGTACAGGCTTTGCACCTTTTTTCAGTAATAGTTCATACAGTGGCTTCGAGGGCGTATTTCTCGTATCATCGGAATTCTCCAGAAATGCAACACCTAAAATCGCTATCTTCGCATCGTCCAATTTCCGGCCTGCTTCACTTAACCCTTCTTCCACGAGGTCCGCCATGTGCGTGGGCATCCACAGGTTTAATTCTCTGCTCTTAACGATGACAATAGGGTCAACCTCGAACTTACCGTATGTGTCAACTCCATACTTTAACAGCCATGGATCCTTTGGAAGGCAATGCCCGCCGACACCTGCTCCGGGGAAATGCATATCTCTTAGCGGATTAGATGATGCATCTGAGGGATCATTTGGCAGTGTATTAACCAACTCTCGAACTTTAAAAGCATCAACTCCAAGGCTTTCACAGATAAGTGCTACTTCGTTTGCAAACGCAATATTAACGTCACGATACGTGTTTTCCACCACTTTTGCGAGTTCCGCAGTAAGCGAATCAGTAGGATAAATCCTCTCTTTTACTATATGCTCGTACAGCTCAACACCTCGACGAGTACTTTCTTCGTCTATCCCGCCTACGATCCTTGGAAGATGAACAATGTTCTTAATGAGCCGCCCAACCATTACACGTTCATAGGAGAAAACCAACGAGAAATCTCTACCGGCCACCAACCCTGATTCCTCTTCTAAAAGCGGCTTCACGATATTGGTAGTAGTACCCGGAGCAACCGTAGATTCAAGGACCACCATCACTCCTTTTTTCATATGGTTGCCTACTTCTTTACTTACTTCCCTGAGCGACTCATAATGTGGTACTCCCTTCTCATCAGTAGGAGTTTGAACGTCGATTAAAATAACATCGGCATCTTTACATTCAGAAAAATCATCAGTAACTCTAAAAGTTCTTTTTTTCACTACTTTTGCTATCAACTCTGATAATCCCGGCTCATCCCCTCCAATAGGATTTTTGCCAGTATTAAGCCAGTCAATCTTCCAGCCAGAGCGCTTTGACCTTCTTTGAATGCCCACCACGTTAAAGCCCTCGACATCTGCGAATAGAGCAGCTGCCGGTATGCCCACGTATCCCATTCCTATAACAACAATCTTCTCCATCATTCTATTCTGTATGTAGATAACAAGTTCAGTATACATAGATTATACATTTAAAAAGGATAAAACTGAGAATTTCGAAACGTTTTTATTTATATACTCCTGCCGTATAGAATTTAGAGGCAAAAAGAAAGAAATGATTTTTGAACTGCTGGCGTTGGTTGCCGGGCTCGTGTACGGCTATGCGAACCCGGGCAAGGAAGATCGCTGGGCACTGCTCAAGAAAGGGGCGATCTACGGTATTATTCTCGGCGTTGTCTTCGGGCTTATTGGATTCTTCCTCGGCAGCTATCTTGGGTCTCTCGGAGGAGGACTCCTCTTCTTCACCGCGGGCACGATCAGCGTATTCATCAGCGTCGTTGTGCTCGTGACCATCTTCATCATTGGCACGTTCATCGGTGACATGTTAGAAGTTGCACTGAAAAAATAGTGAGTGTTTGCGTGGAGCGGACTTGAGTTAGAGACAGAGTAAATGCTCAATAATCTCTTGTTGACAGAAATTCTAAACACTAAATCCGAAATCCTAAACAAATCCAAATGACAAAAATTACAAATTCAAAATGAGTCTTTACAGGAGGCTTGACGGCTAGTGGGGTCGTGTAACAGTTTTGATATTTGATTTTAGGTTTTTGAGATTGTTTAGAGATTAGAGATTCTGATTTAGGGTTTTCCACACTTTATTGAGCACATACGAGACAGATGACATGACATGGTTGCTCATTCATGGAAGCAGTGGTCAAAACTGCCTGCCAGCAAAGAGCTTAAACAATGTAAACATCAAGTATATTTGATATAGAAAATGCCAAGCATCGGGCTCCATCTCGCGGTTACTCTTTTCTTCCTCGCTTCGTGCTTAAAGGACGATGATTTAAAGCCCGCTTTGATATTGCTTCCTTTTGGGCTCTTAAGCGACCTCGATTCTTTTATCGGCGTGCATCGAGCAACACTGCACAACCTGTTTATAATCTTCGTTCCGCTGCTCATTATGATTGCGCTCAAGCGGTTAAAAGTCAGCACGATAAAGGACAGATACTTCATCTTCGCATCGCTGCTCTTGGCATCCCATATATTCTTAGATGCATTTTATAACGGTGTGTTTCTCTTTTACCCCTTTATTGAAAAGAGCTATAACCCCCTATTCTGGTTTGGATTGACGGAGACAGGCTTGAGTGTTCTCTTCACGTGGATAGTGCCCGGGAATGTTGGTGAACTCGTGTATGTCATTACGCCATGCCCCGCAGTGCCTGAAATATCGATCATTGGCAGCGGAATCGAACTCGTCATCTTGATATTCGCTCTGCTCATGTTCGTTTTGAAATTCCAAGTGAAACTATCTTGGTAAAGGCTTACACGCGTGAGTGAGTTTTAAAAAAATAGAAATCCAAAACCGAAAAGCACTTATACAGGTCATACACCACACAATTCTTGAGAATAAAAATGAAGCGCGAAAATAAGAAAGTGATTTTAATAGGAATAACGGCGATTTTTTTATTGTGCTTCGCATTCGTTCCAATGGCGATAGCTCAAGAAGTGCCTGCGCATGTGGTGATAAGTGAGATTTATCCAGATCCAGTAGTGGGGTGGGATAAGTGTGAGTTTGTTGAACTTTACAATCCAACTGACAAGGATGTAAATCTAACTGGCTGGACATTGAGTGATAAAGACACTCATTCGTGTTCCCTAAGTGCCAGTATTCCAAGCCATGGTTTTTTCCTTGTTGGCAGACCAGATTACAACGATAACAAAGACGACTCTGCCTGGCCTGATGCTGACACGACTCCTTCTAATTTTCCTTTGATGAATAATAATGGTGATGAAGTGAGACTGAATGATTCGAGTGGAAACATAATTGATACAGTAGGTTGGACCACAAACGCAGGATGGTATGAAGGTTTATACTTCACACCCGAACCACCTTCAGGCAAAAGCATCGAAAGAAAATCCTTACGCGAGGGCTATGCTCCTTGTCAAGACACGAATAACAATTCTTTTGACTTCTTAATAAAGGACACGCCCACACCCATGAACTCCTCTTCTCCGGAAATGGATTCTGCACCGGTTGAGCTTTTTAACGAAACTGGAAATTTCACAGGTGATTTCAAAAAGATTCAAGACGCGGTAAACAATGCCTCCGGTGGTTATTTGATTATTGTGCACGATGGAAATTATAACGAAAATGTAAATGTGAACGTGGATAATTTAACGATTCGCTCTGAGAACGGTGCCGTTTCAACGATTGTGACCGCATCGAATTCAAGTGACCATGTTTTCGATGTAAGCGCGGGTTGTGTGAACATAAGCGGGTTTACGATTAAGGGAGCAAACGGAGGCTTGAAGGCAGGAATAAATATTGGAAACCCCGAGGGTAACTGCAACAACTGCAACATTTCCAATAACGTTGTAACGAGCAACAACTTTGGCATCTTCGTGCGTGCTTCAAGCGACTACGACACGCTCATGAACAACAAAGTATCCAGCAACACCTATGGCATCAAGTTGAGCTATTCAGACTACACTAACATCACGAACAACATCGTAAACGCGAACAATAACTACGGCATCTTCTTGCAATCTTCGACCCACAACAACATCACGAACAACACAGTAAACTCGAACAAGGGTTCTGGGGATTATGGCGGCATCCGTGTGTCTGGTTCGAGCAACAATATCACTGGCAACACAGTAAACTCAAACACCAACTATGGTATCAAGATATATTCCGCAGGGGGCGAGTATAACACGCTGAGGAACAACAATATATCGAACAACTCCTACGGCATCTCGCTGAATTCTTCGAGCAACAATACGTTGACGAGCAACACCGCGTCGAACAACACCAATTACGATTTCTATTCAGATGAAAGCTCACATGATAACGTAATAGAAGACCTCACGATTAGTAGCTACCCAACCACGATTTCCTTCACTTACGACAACGGTGTGAAGATAAAAGGCGTGGAGACCGCTCCACCTGATCCTGATGGGAAGGCGAACATCAGCAAATACGTGAATGCAACGAACGTAACAGCAAACTCGTGGCTCTTCCTGAACATCAGTTATAATGAAAGTGATGTTTCAACTGTAAGTGAATACTGCCTGAAGATGTACGGACATAATGGAACGGCATGGGAGGATGTCCCGGGAAGCGATGTTAACACTGCTGAAAACTACGTGTATGCGAATCTCACGGAATTTAGCATCTTCGCACCACTGGGCGGCCCAACAGCTACAATACCAACTGCAACCGGCTCTGGAAATGCAATCATAGAAACAAGCTCAGGATACTTCTGCGATGAAACAGAAGCAGCAACATTAAATACATCATATTCCCCAAACTTGCCTGATTCTGCTATTACGTTCCCTCACGGGTTCTTCAACATCACCATCTGTGGACTTAATACAGCTAATCCAGAAACAGTAACAATTAACTTCACATTCCCATCAGCGATCCCAACGAACGCCGAGTTCTGGAAATACAATTCGAGCAATGACACCTGGTATCGGTATCCATTCGATGACAACGATGGCGACAACGTCATTTCAATTGCAATTACCGACAATGGCGCAGGCGATCATAATCCAGCACTTGGGATCATAAACGACCCGAATGGCATAGGGTGGAGAACAGCGGCAGAGGTTCCCGTACTAACGCCAGTCGGATTGCTCGCATTGATTTCGATATTGAGCGCCGTGCTCGCAGTAGCAACTTCGAGGAGAAGAGAATAATTAGTATCACAAAAAAGAATTTTGGAAAGCAAAGCTTTTGATAGACAAGTAGCTCATATGATTTTTATCTCTTAAAAATGATATAGCAGATAAGAAATTTATATAGCCCGGTAGTGTAGCGGTCAATCATCCGAGGCTCTGGACCTCGTGACGACGGTTCGAATCCGTCCTGGGCTATCTAAAGTCAATCATTGTAGAGAAAATGCAGATAAAAACAAGCGAAACGGAGATAAAGCATCTGGTGATAGCATGGCTTGCAATAGCTCTTGCATTCACCATTATCCTACGTAGATGGTACCCGCTCGATATATTTACTATTTTCGTTATCTCCGCGGTTACCGTTGGTTTTGCTTTCATCTTCCATGAACTCGCGCATAAGGTAGTTGCGCAGCGGTACGGCGCATGGTCGGAGTTCAGGATGGCGCCGCTTATGCTGCTCCTGGCGATAGTAACCGCGTTTATGGGCTTCATATTTGTAGCGCCCGGGGCTGTTATGATCTTCAATCCGTATCTCACGAGAGAGGAGAGTGGAAAGATAGCGATCGCAGGCCCGATGATGAACGTGACTTTAGCGTTACTTTTCTTCGCACTTTTCAGCCTCGCTCCGTCCGGCATAGTTGGATTGATCGGCAAGTTTGGGATGCTGATAAACGCATGGCTCGCAGCGTTCAATATGATTCCGATTAGCGTATTGGATGGAAGGAAGGTGTTAGCGTGGGATAAGCGCGTATATGGTATTGCATTAGGAATTACGATTATTGTGTTGGTGGGGAGTATGATATATACGTAAAACAGGAAGATGGAACCAAAAAAGCCGGGGGATAAAGAACGGTTAGTAGATGCTTATGGCAGGGAGATAAGGAGTTTGCGGTTCTCACTTACAAACCGGTGTACCTTGAACTGCATCTATTGTCATCATGAGGGCGAAAGCAGGGATAAAAGAGATAAGGTGGAGATCAGTGCTGAACTTGTAATTGAGATAGCACGCGTTGCATCAGCTTATTTCGGCATAAGGAAGATAAAAATTACGGGTGGCGAGCCTTTGATGCGATCTGACCTCGCGGAGATTGTGCGAGGCATGAGAGCGTTTGAGGACGACATCTCGGTAACGACAAACGGCGTATTCCTGAGTAAATATGCGGCTGAACTTGCGGATGCCGGCTTGGATAGAGTGAACGTCAGCCTGGATACCCTTAAAGAAGAGCGATACGATTCCATCACGCGTTCAAAAAACAATCTTCCACAGGTGATTGATGGTATTTACAGCGCGATTGATGCGGGTCTTACGCCTATCAAGTTGAACATGGTTCTTCTTAAAGGAATAAACGATGATGAGATTGAGGATATGGTGAATTTCGTGCGCGAGTGTAACAGAAGAGGAGGTCAAGGATCGGCAATATTGCAGCCCATAGAATTGATGCCTTCTTTTAACCCACCGGTGTTGCAGTATAAAGCGGACTTTGATAAGATCGAGGACGAACTCAAATCGAAAGCGTCGAAGATAAAGACGCGGAGACTGCAGCGGAGAAAGAAGTATTTTGTAGATGGCGTAGAAGTGGAAGTTGTGCATCCGATAGATAACACGGAGTTCTGCGCCAACTGCTCGCGGTTGAGAATAACGTCTGATGGAAAGTTCAAAGGCTGTTTGCTGAGGGATGGTAATCTCGTGCCAGTAGAGAGTCTGGACGAAGAGCATATACTCAACCAATTGAAGTTGGCGATGAAGTATAGAGTGCCGTTTTATCGCTAAGATGCTATAGTACAGGAGAGGAGGGAATGGAAATGGACGAAGACGTAGATTTGAAAATAGTAGTGGATGGGAAAGAGATAGCCGTGAAGGAGTTCGTGCAGAACATTATTGGAAGAGCGATCGTCAGTTCGGTTTGCGTGTTAAAGGGCGTGAACGAGGATTGGGCGGAGATGGAGCTAACGGTGAGGAAGGCGAAATAAAGGGATAATAAACGAGTCTCTCCTGCTTTGGTTTACGTACAGCACATAC
>JAUXGS010000128.1 GCA_030621945.1 Methanosarcinales archaeon
CCTTCGCCAACTCGCACCAGTCCCCTCGACGCACTTCTAAGCCACGAACTACTATTTCACCTTTATCGGTGAGCGCTGCATATCGTTTCTTCTTCCCCGTAAAGAAAATGGCTTTGTAGAAGTCCTGTAGCTCAAGTTCAAGCGGGAGTTCTTTTGAAATTCGTTCCGAAACTTCTCTCGCCTTCTTCAATATCTCCGTTTTTCTATCCCCTTCTAACTCGAATTCCGACGGAAGTTTTACGAATATACTGTCGGTATCGCCATAGATAACCTCAAATTCGAGTTCCTCCGCCATTTTTACCGCACGCTTTATGAAATAACGCCCCCATGCCGTTGTTGCCTCAGCGCATTCTCGTTTGTAAAATTTCGCGGCGCTCCACCCGGTGTATCCATAAAAGCTGTTCGTGAGGATTTTGATACTTTGCTGCTGTATATCAAACAACCGATATTCATCTGAATTCTTGTCATACTTCTTCATTTCGGTCTTTATCGCCTTTCTTCTCGCAATCAAATCACTCATTATCCGCTTGAAGAAGCCATCTGGCGCCTTTCTGAATGCGTGCCCCACTTCCGGTGCTCGATGCACGTCATCTTCGGCCTCCGGCGATGACACGAAAGTATCCGGCGAGATGTTAAAAGCGATCATGATGGTCGGATACATGGAAGAGAAGTCGAGTGCGATGACATCTTCGTGCAAGCCCTTTTCTGGTGGCAGTACGAAAGCACCTTCAAATGTCTTTTCCGCTCCTCCCTTTTGGGGTACCAGCTCTCCCCGTTTAAATGCTTCCGCGGTCAAAAATGCTTCTACCTGACGACCTCTCCCCATCTTTGCTAACTCGTCTAAGGGATAGCCAATCATCTTAGAAAGCTCGATTTGCAGTGGCAGCATCTTCTCCGCGATGCCCAGTGTGCTCACCGCATCTGCCTTCGAGTATTCATAGAGCTGCTCTCGCATAGAAGCATTGAACCAGCATTCGTTAATCTCTCGCGGTGATAAATTCACCCGCTCACTTTTCTGCACAACGCCAAGAAATTCCGATACATTTTCTAATGTTTTTACCTTCACGCTGCCCAGGTCACGTTTTGCGAGCTTAAAAAGGTCAACGTTCAGTCTACCGGCGATATTTACACTGGGCAACATCCCTCCTTTTCCATAATGAACCGTGCTGCCATCCGCGCCCACAGTTAATCGAATACCATGCAATCTCGCCCGCTCCCTTATATATTGCCAATCAAAACCATCTGTGTTATATCCTACGATGATCTCCGGCTGGAATTGTTCGACGAAATTCAAAAAATCTCTTAATACCTTTGCATCGTCCCCCGCCTCGTATTCCTCATCACTTAACACAAATAACTTCGATTTTATTCCCGCGCCCTCGTGATATGCCACCGAGATGATTATTATAGGGTCTCTCCGCGGCGATGGCATGCCATGCCCACCTCTGGTAGCCATCTCGCAATCAAAAGCAAGAACTTTAAGCGCGGGCAACTCGCCTCCGTCCATCTCGTTGTATGACACGTTTGAAGCAAGGATGGCTTCTCTCCTCGGAGTATTAGCGTAGTCCCACTCTATTTCTTCGCCTTCCACGCATACACCGTCGAGAGGTCTGAGCCGTTTGTCTATCAAGTACCGAATTGCAAATAGAATATCTGCTTCAAACACGGTAAGACCCACCTTCCTGACTTCTTCTCGCAGCAGTGGAACATGTCTCGGATGTGTAGTGAAAATTTTCAATCCGCTCCGATCAACACCAAGCAATTTCTTCTGGCAAAATTCTACCCGCTTAACGCTTATTTCCGCTCCCTCTCTATATATACAAATTTCTTCTATCAGCCTCTTTTTTTCTTCTATATCATACTCTTTCTTGCGGCCATAATCATAAGAATGAGAGTAAGAATAAGGAAAAGCATAAAAGTAAGGCTCGAAATTTGTATCTAACACAATGAAGTCCGCACCTTCTTTACTCTTGCACCACAGTCTTATCACGGGCTTATCTTGCCCATCTTCGTCTTTTTCCGTTCTGTAATCAATATCCAGTAGAAACCCCTCTCTCTTCATCGTTCTTTGTTTTGTCTAATATACACTTTGATATTAGAATATAGAATTTAGTTCATCGGATACTTTTAAATTAGCGTAGGTTCTTTTATGAAAGAGAGGTTTATGAGGTGCATTTTTGTTTTAGAGGAGCAGACAATAGGTAAAATTGCCGCTGGTGAGGTTGTAGATAGACCAGCATCGGTAGTTAAGGAATTGATAGAGAATTCCATAGATGCGGGAAGCACTCATGTGATTGTAGAGGTGGGTGATGGCGGACGAGATTATATCCGAATAACAGATGATGGATGCGGTATAAGTGAAGGCGATGTAGCGGTTGCATTTGAGAAGCATGCAACGAGCAAAATAAAGGGTATAGAGGACCTAACCGCATTACGGACGCTTGGATTCCGTGGTGAAGCATTGCCAAGCATAGCTGCTGTGTCAAGGATAGCGCTGAGCACAAGGCATGAGAGCGAAGAGGTTGGCACGTATCTGAAAGTGGACGGCGGTGTGATAAAGGAAAGAAGAAGAATATCCAGAGGGGGTGGCACGACCATAGAAGTCAAAAGCCTGTTTTACAACCTCCCTGCAAGAATTGGGACCTTAAAATCGAAATCCACTGAATTACGGCACATCGTGGAGGTGTGCATAAATTATGCGGCCATCTATCCGGAGATAAAATTTGAGCTCGTTCATGAGGAAAATCCCATAGTAAGCACGGTAGGCACGGGAAAGATGTTGGACGCCCTTGTCAATACGTATGGAAGTAGCGTTGCGAAAGAGCTGATCGAACTGAAAGAGCAGGATTCTCCTCAGCATGTCGCCACCATCAGCGGCTATATCTCCAAACCCGTGTTATCTTATGGCACAAAAAAGCACCTCTTCACGTATGTAAACAGACGGTTCGTGCGGAGTGAGGTCATGGAGAAAGCAATAAAGAGAGGGTATGGGTCTTTGTTACCGAAGCACGCATATCCTTTTGCGGTTATTTCACTTTCTATTGACCCGGGTGAAATAAACGTGAACATCCATCCAAAGAAGCATGAAATAAGTTTTTACCATGCTAATGACATCTTCCAATTTATAACTAATGCCGTAGCCACAACGTTACGCCACGCGGATTTAATTCCTGAAGTTGTTGCTCAGCGAGAGGAAGGTATAGAAGCTGGTGCCGTTGATTTCTTTGGTCAGCCGGCGCCGAAAGAGAAAAGAGCAGTTATAAGTGTTCAAACTCCCATTCAAGAAGATCTAAAGGCGGAAGAGTTCACTGAGAAGAGAGGAAGTGGCGGCAGTTTGGACATACGTTCCGCTCCGTTGTATCAAGTCCTCGATAGTTACATCATAGCGCAGAGTGAAGAGGACGATGTGATCATGATAGACCAGCACGCTGCCGCTGAACGGATAAATTATGAGAAGTTGATAGAGAAATATGGAGGGCGAATAGACAAGCAAACACTTTTGAGACCGTACATGCCTGACCTCAGTACACACCAACTCTATTTACTCAGGGAGAACGAGAACGTGCTTAGAGATATGGGGTTTGACATAGAGCGACTTGGCGATGACAGTTACATTATACGGGCGATACCAGTAGTTTTTCACGGTATGATCGGGGAGGAGGAGATGACAGAAGTAATAACGCGATTAGTGGAGGAGCGAGGTAAAAAAGAGGAGAGAATAAAGGTTTTATTCAGTACTGCCGCGTGCAAAGCGAGTATAAAGGCGGGAGAGAAACTGTCTTATGAACATATGCGAGAGATCGTGGAGCGATTGAAGATCGCGAAGATACCGTTTACATGCCCGCATGGCAGACCGACGATGATAAGAATGAGCAAGAAGGAGATAGAGAAGAGGTTTAAGAGGCGGTAGGTAACTTGACCTTGTCAGATTAACCGCAGAGTTCACGGAGAGCGCAGAGGATATAGA
>JAUXGS010000137.1 GCA_030621945.1 Methanosarcinales archaeon
CATAATGGCACAATCACACCTTCATGCAATATCAACGTAAGCAGATTATACACCTATCCCTGTCCCGGAACTGGTGGGCACACCGAGTCTATCGAATTGTATGAAAACGTTACATTGATAGCAAGTGGCTCTTGGGATGGATACCAAGGCGATTGGCATAACATAACTCTCTCTCCTTCAATAACGCTGTATAAAGACCATGAATACAACTACACCATCCGCACAGGCTCGTATCCGCAGATTCGCCATAATATAACACTACTAACCGAAAACGGGTGGATTAACTGCACTGAGTTCAGAGATGTAAATGGTCGCACTTACAACAACTGGATACCCGCTATCAGACTATATTTTAGTCAAGGTTTTTACCGAAGGTAAAAAAGTTGATTGGTAAAGCTTTTCTTTTGAAGAAAAGGTTTGTTAGTGTGTGAAATATGCCACTACTTCCGTTCCCTTCTCTGTTTCCATCACAGAATCGATCCTGACGAACCCGTACCGTTCGAACTGAACCACATTCCCGAGTTCGGTAGCAATCAACGGCTCACCTACGCCTTCGTCAATCCCGTCAGGCCGCTTTACAGTGACGGTTATCCCATTCGTGGGCGCCCATTGGATAACAGGCATCTCGGTTGTTGGTTCTGTAGCTCTATCAACAACCCGTGCCACCAATGGCTCAGTGCTCCCAATTTCTATCGTGCAGAGATATTTCAGTCTCAATTTTTGTCCCACTTTCAGTTCCGCGAAATCAGCATCACAGAGGTAAACGGTATTGCCAGTTTCTATCTCCCGATACTCTTCACGACAGGGATGCTTCAATGCCCTGGCTACCAAAGAATCCACACCCTCCAATTTCATTTCTACTGGATTACGCACAAAAAAGTATCTCCGTGATACATCATCCACCATCTTTCGGTTCTCCGCGTACAGATTCTTCATGCTCACTGCGATATCGTTTCGCGTGATGCCCATAGAGATAAAGAACTTACGAATCGCTTCTGGCAGAAACCCTCTTCTACGCAGTGCTCTGAGCGTTGGCAGTTGAGGATCGTCCCAGCCTTCGTATTCGCCGCGTTCTATCGCTTTTCTGAGTTCGGACGTGCTGAATTTACCGAATTCGTGCATTTTTATCTTACCCCAAAGTATGGTTATCGGATACTCCCAGCCAAGATGGTCGTATAAGAACCGCTGTCGCTTCTCTGATTTCATGAGGTCTTTTCCTCGTATTATGTGCGTTAAACCAAGCAGATAATCCTCGATTGCGGATTCAAAATCCAGCATTGGCCACACCACGTATTTTTCGCCAACCTGTGGTCGTGGATGATCGCGTTTTAGCACTCTGAATGCAACCCAATCGCGTAACGCGGGATCAGGACTTTCAATGTCTGTTTTTATCCGCAGCACTGCCTCTTTCTCTTCGTAAACGCTGCTCAGCATCTTTTCCCAATACTCTATATTTTCTTCAACGCTCGCAGCCCTATGAGGACATGGTTGTTTGTGATCTTTATACTGCTTAAACGTCTCCGCAGGGCAGAAGCAGACATAAGCCGCGCCTTTATTTAGCAACTCCTCTGCATACTTATAATACAAATCTATACGTTCCGATGCCACAATCACTTCATCTGGCTTTGCATCCAGCCAGTCGCAATCTTCAAGATACCAGTCATATGCGTCCAATAACGGGCGTTTCAGTACCGGATCGGTATCGTCAAATCTCAGAATGAATTTGCCATTATACTTCCTGGCGTATTCCGAGTTGATAATAATGCCACGAGCACTGCCAAGCGTTGCCGCGCCGTTCGGGTTGGGTGCGAACCGCATCACCACGTTTTCGCCTTTTGCATGCGGTAGTTCGGGCAATTCTCTTTCAACACTCTTCGCTTCTCTTTCCTTCGCTGTTAATTCCTCTATTAACTCTGGAGCAATTGTAGCCAATTCTTCTTCTTGCTTTTCCTTGCTCCATGACGCTATAATATCTATCTCATGTTGCACAACTGTTGAGATATTTTTAGCCTCTTTTCTCAAATCTGGATGTTCTGCAAGTATTCTCTTCAGCACTACATCCTTTTTAGGCGATTTACCATATCGCACTGCGTTCTGCAACGCATATTTCCTTATCTGTGTCTTTAGGTCTTCCATTGTTCCTCCCTCGTTCTCCACACGTTAAAAATGAGCTGTGCTAAGAAAAAACTTCTGTTTTTGTCCTTATTGTTGACTCTTGAAAAGCGACTTTTTAAGAGACCCGGTAATATAAAAAAGTGGAGACTTATTAATATTAAACAACAAATCTCGGTATTGTGACAACAAAAGGCGGAGGAGGCACGTAAATTGCGAGTGGGCGGAAAAACCATTCTCTTAATCGGGATAATAATAGTAAGCATAGTACCACTGGTGCAGATAGCGGGAGCGAGCTATTCTTTTGACGGTGTCCCATATACGGATAAACTCGATTTAGTGGCTCATGGCACTTTTAAAGGTGGCGTGTACGTGGGTGAGAGCTACGGGCTTGGCTGCCCACCGTATAAGCAAACATTTGATCTGCCAGAGAATGTCAATATCAAGTGGGCGCGGCTGTACGTTGGTGTTTGGGGCGGCACGGAGAAGTATGAAGGCTGGGTGCACACGACATTTAACGAACATGATCTTGGTAAAACATTCCTCCTTGGCGTAAATGATGAGAATCCACATGTCTATTGCTCAAGCCACGGTAGCTACTGGGTCTATCACGACGTAACAGATAAAGTAGTATCTGGACTTAACACTGGTATAGCGGATACGAGCCGGGGTGAACGCGGAAATAAACTTGATGGCCGAGTTTACGGCATTATCCTTGTAGCAATCTATGAGGCTGAGAATGAGCCTGAAACCTCGTATTGGGTCAGCGATGGAAATCCAAGCCTGCATGGCAAGGGTTGGGCAGGTACCACACCAACGATAAACGATCTCGCCTCGGTGCAATTTAAAGGCGATATTAATACTGCGAATGTTGAAACTGCACATCTTACAGTAGCATACCTCGCTGGCAATCCCGGTGAACCGGACTATTTAGAGTTTAATGGTTATAGCGTAGGAGGGAACGACGTGGCTAATAACGGAGACGGTGAAACATACGGTATTGATCTCAAAAAATTTGATGTTACGAGTTATGTTCAGACAAATAATAACCTCCTCTTTCTCAGAGGGAAGGATGTCAACGGCGATGGTAGAATAGACGTGGATGATGAGGGCAAGCTGGAAGGTGAATATTACCTCCATCCGGTTCTGGCGGTCCTTGTTGCGCAGCACAAAACCACTGAAAAAGCCGTACCTGACTTTTCCGTCGAGTTTACGTTCGAGAACCTGACCGAAGGAGAGAACACGCTCAGCGCAGTTGTAAATAATTATGGTCGCCTGTACGAGAACGATGTTAAGCTAAAGGTTTTTGTGGATAATTCAGAGATCTATTCGGACGTTGTTCGCATGGATGCCAGCGGCATGCGAAGGGTGGCTATTCCCTGGAATGCAACACACGGGACGCACACGATCAAAGCAGAAGTTGACGCGGAGAACGCTGTGCAGGAATCGAACGAAAACAACAATGTTTTCATTTCGGACGCTTATGTTCTGCGTAACCCTGATTTGTCAGTGAGAATTTTGACACCGGTAATGGAAGACACAGGGGCAAAAAATGTGTCATGCACTTCTACTGCCATTAGCGCTGCGAAGGCCAGCAGTACTCTGATA
>JAUXGS010000173.1 GCA_030621945.1 Methanosarcinales archaeon
CCTTGCCACTTATCTCATCTTTAAACTAACCAATTCAGACAGAAAAGGATTGTTTTTACCAATGGTCTTTGGCAATACGAGTTATTTGGGCTATCCCGTTGCATTATTCGCTTTTGGCATGGACGGCTTGTCACGAGCGGTGGCCTATGATATGATGAATTCTTTGGTTATCTTCAGCCTTGGCATCTATATCGTGCACCACAAAAACGAGCTGCAAGAAGCATTCAAAGTTCCGTTACTCTACGCGGTGGTAATTGGCTTAGTCGTCAATCTCTTACAAATTCCCGTTCCAAACGTGCTCTTCACACCAATTGAACTGATCGGAATGATCACCATCCCCTTAGCATTACTCGTGCTCGGCTATAAACTGACGGAGATAAAAATAAGCGCGGCGAAAATAGCAATTCTCGCTTCGGTATTCAGGATTGGTGGCGGGGTTTTGGTTGCCCTTGCGATAATCAATCTCCTGTCCATAGACGGATTAGTAAAAGACATCATAGTGCTTCAGGCCACAATGCCATCTGCAGTTATGGCAATGATATTAGCCGCTAAGTACAACAGAGACGCTTCTTTAGTCGCTTCTGTCGTTCTCATTACCACGATTCTCAGTATGATCTCTATACCGATTATACTGTATGTTCTGTAACCGTAGCGGGCACTATGCCCTAAAAAGTTAGGTAACCGCCTCTTCTTCGTTTTTTATAATGATCGAAGAGCTTATGGAGACAGAAAAGTAGGAAAAAATAAAGCATACAGTGGCGAGAGGGCATCATGTATTTAAGTAGCTTTTTATCAATGTATCCTAAGTTATAAAAGAGGAGGGGGCAGTAGGGTAGCCAGGTTATCCTCGTGGCTTTGGGAGCCATGGACCCCAGTTCGAATCTGGGCTGCCCCATTAATCAAACTTTCTTTCAAAAGAAAGTTTAATCAAAGAAACTTCCATTGGGAAGAAAAGATTTATCAAAAGAAGGTTTTTTCCACAAACGCTTTTTTAAAAAAGGGTTTAGAAGAATGTTTGATCAAAGAAATATGATGAAAGATATCCGCATATTTTATGATAAGAAGAGCACGACAGTTGTGCCATCGATAAAAGAAGCACTTAACGATACTTTCGGTATAGAGACATGTGAAGAACTTCACCTGGATGCCGCAGAGGTAAAGGGCGCTTTAAACGTGGAAAGAAGGCAATACAATGCGTCAAAGCTCCTGAATTATCTTATCAAGTCTACGGCTAAGGCAAGGTCGGCAGATTTACGTTTATGGATAATAAGCGATGACTTATACGTGCCGGGCATGAATTTCGTATTTGGTGTTGCTCATCCAGGTAAAGCGGCTGTGCTCTCTACGCACCGGCTTGATTCGCTCGATTTGATAAAAAAGGAAGCGATTCACGAAACGGGACATGTTCTTGGGCTACAACACTGCAACAGCGAGTGTGTGATGCAATTCTCCAATTCGTTATATGAAGCGAAGGCGAAACCAGCTACGCTTTGCGAACGGTGTCGGTCGCTCGTAACATTTTTATAGGTTGGGCTTTGATGTACTGTAATAATAAGCAGCGATAATAGCGAAAGGGAATGAAGAACAAAAACTTAGTGGACATTGTAGAGAACAAAACCTTAGTGAAAATTGTAGCAATAATAGTCGTGCTCGCTCTTATTAGCGTTGCTATCGCATATATCGCTCTTTCGCGAGATAGCGAAGAAACCACCGGTCTTGAGGTCGTAGATATTAAAATCACAGAGCCGAAACCATCTATAATAAGCGATAGATCCATCACCATTGACTACGGCGAATCAGTTACACTCAACGTTACCGTGAAGAACAAAGGCGAAAATATCACCTCTGGAGACGCTTATTGTGTGGGTATAGCGGTGATCACCAAAGAAGGAAGCGAGTACTGGCGATTACCTCCTGACCAATTTATCGGGGTAGATTTGGGTCCCGGGGGAAAGTCACAGCACACATTCACAGCGATAAATAGAAGGGAACGTCCGTTTAGAGGGGAATGCGAAATCCAGGCATATATCAAATCGGTAGAGACCGATGAAATAATAGCTCGCAGCGACGTCGTGACTGTTGAAATAATGTATCCGGCATCATCATCCTGATTTTTACTAGAGAATTTTGATTATTATGCAGTTGACTGTGAATTTTTCAGTCAACATTATTGTTTCGCTTCATCGCTTCTTCCGAATTTGCATAGGGGTTTATCACCTTCTTTCGTAGTGGTGAATAGCGTTATCTTTTTCCTTTTCTTTTTCCTCCAGTATTTTTTTAGCTTCCTTTAAATCGATTCTTGCCTTATGGCCATGTTGTTCAAGTAAATGAAGCAGATTACTACCATTTAGGAGTTGTAATGGTTTTCCCTTAGCAAATCCATAAGCATCAGGACCATAATCAGCAGTTGTAACAAGAATTCCTTTATTGGCACCCTCATTAACAACGGTACCGTACAAATCCCGAACGGCTGCGACCCCCACCACATTTGTATATCTTTTTGCTTGAACCACAATTTTACCACCCCTGAGGGGATCTGGGTCAAAAATTACTGCGTCTACACCACCATCTCTACTTGCACGTGTGACTTTAACCTCTCCTCCAGCGGCGGAAAACGCTTTTTCAAACAATTCTCGGATTAAATGCTCGAAATCTTCCCAGTCCATTGCTGCTAAATTAAATCCTTCATCAATATTGTCCGCAACATCATAGGAGGAGACAAAACGTTTATCTACACGGTCAATTTTAAGAATTGGGGCAATTGGGACAAGGCTATGCAATTTAGAACTTCCAACACCTTTCAATTTTTTAAAAGCCGATTTAGGATCAACCAATTCTAAATTTATTTCTAAAAATTCATCTTTATTGGCTTGAACAGATAAAACGCAA
>JAUXGS010000150.1 GCA_030621945.1 Methanosarcinales archaeon
AAAATTCTTTGACCACATGCTCGCTACGTTTGCACGGCATGGATTTTTTGATTTGGTTGTGAAGGCAGAAGGGGATTTGAGCCACCACATCATAGAAGATACCGGTATCGTTTTAGGTGAAGCGTTTAAAAAAGCACTTGGGAAAGCGGAATCCGAGGAACGAGAAAAGACCGTGCGGTTTAACTCTGCAACTGTACCCATGGATGAGTCTATTGCAGAATGTGCAGTGGATATAGGCGGAATAGGGGGTATAGGAAGGAGCTATACCGTCTTCAAGGTGGACTTCGATAAAGAACGAGTGGAGGATATGAGTACTGAGAACATAGCACATTTCATCAATTCCTTTGCCACGCATGCGCACTTCACTATTCACGTATCCGCAAAAGGCGAGAACGAACACCACAAGATAGAAGCGATTTTCAAAGCCCTGGGTGTAGCATTAGACAAGGCTACGCGGATTGAAGAACGCCGGTGATAGGTTAGGGGCTTTAGATAAATTTAGAAAGAGAGTGTTGAAAAAACTCTCTTTTAGTCAAGGTTTTCTCTTTAGAGAAAAAGTTGTATGTGGACTGAAGAATACAGACCGAAGCGGTTAGATGATATAGTAGGGCACGACGAGGTGGTGAAACGATTACAAGGATTTGTCAAGGAGAGGACAATACCCAATCTCGTGCTCTGGGGGCCAAAAGGAACCGGTAAGACCTCGCTGGTTTATGCCTTAGCGAAGGAACTCTACGGTGAGTCCTACGATGAGAACCTCATGCATATCGAAACGGCGGATTTCGTTGAACAGGGTAAAAAATGGTTGAAAGAGAACAAGAGATTCAAATTCTTTTATAACGAGCAGAAATCTGCACTAATCATTTTTAAGGAGATGATACGGGAATATGCAGCGCTGGCACCCATAAATGCCTCGTTCAAACTATTATTTTTCAGTAACGCCGATTTACTGCCCGTAAATGCACAGCAAGCGTTACGAAGGATTATGGAACGGAGTAATAAGACCTGCAGATTCGTCTTCTCCACCACGAAACCTGCTGGTCTCATCCCTGCTTTACGGTCTCGATGCTTGAGCCTTCACTTCAGGTCGTTAGATAAAAGCGGTGCAATGGAGCCGTTGATGCGGTCAATAGCCGATGAAGAAGGTGTTAACATTACAGATAGGGGTTTAAAAACGCTCAAGGAGTATTCGCGTGGCGATGCAGGCGCTGCGATAACTATACTGGAAGCAGCAGCGTCGTCTGCACCAACGATTAATGAGCAGAGGATAGAAGACGTTGCGCAGAATGCGTTTTTTCAAAGAAAGAAAGCAGAAGAGTTGATCGATTTGGCATTTGACAGACAATATAAAGATCTGAGAGCGAGATTGGAATTTTTAATGCGAGAAGAGCGAATAGGCGGGAAAGAACTTTTAGCTGAGATACATGAATCGTTACGAAGGAAGATGAAGAGCGCGATGACGAACGATGAATCGAAACTATTCGCACGGCTTGTGGTATGCGAAGGCGAAGCGGATTTGAAACTATGCACTTCTATTAATACCATGATACATATAGAAGAAATGTTCATGAACATGTCAAGGGCGGTGGGGCTTAGATCTTTATGATTGCAGATTGAAAAGATGTAGAAGAGAAAATGGCATCAACGGCAAAATTCTGGCGGGAGCAGGAATCGCGATATAATTTAGAAGGTACGCACTGCACGAATTGTGGGAGTTTCTTCTTTCCTCCACGTTCTGTCTGCCCTGAGTGCAGGCGAAAAGGGACTATTGAGCTGCATAAATTCAAAGGGACCGGCGAGGTGGTTACCTATACCACGGTTTATCAAGCGCCAAGGAGTCATAACAGACAAACACCGTATACCTTAGCGATTATCAAGCTTGATGAGGGCCCTCGTATGCTTTCTGAAGTGATATGCGAGCCTGAAGCGATAAGCACCGGGATGCGCGTTCGTGCCGTGTTCAGGAAATTGGGGGAAGAGGGTGAGCGGGGAATAATTTACTACGGGACGAAGTTTGTGCCCGCGTAGGAATAACAAAAATAAAAGAAATCCAGTATTATTTACTCCCTACAATGTTATCTGCGTTCTTACTCTAATAGAAGATATTGCTTTAAGTTTATAGTCTTCAAGTATGACTGGTTGCACGCACTCTTCAGGTACACTGAGAGAGATCTCCTTTGTCCGTCCATATCTACCTTTGCTCACAATCACTGCATTTACCAAGCCCAGGATGTCCAATTCCGAGACGAAATCGGTAACTCGCCGCTGCGTTAACGCATCCATGCCCACTTGGTTGCACAATTTACGATACATGTTATAAACTTCGCCACTGGAGAAGCGTCTTTTGCGCCGCTCTCTGTTTAAAACCAACACACGGCTGAGCACAATCTTTGATTGCAGCGGTAATGTCTTTACCACTTCCGCCACCCGATTCACCTCTAACTTCTCAATCGCATGTCTTACATGATCCTCACACACCTCGCGGGATCCCGAACGTTCTGCTATTTCGCCTGATACGCGGAGCAGGTCAAGAGCACGCCGTGCATCGCCATGCTCAGAAGCTGCGAGCGCTGCACATAGTGGTATCACAGCATCGCCAAGTGTAGACCCATTAAACGCCTTCTCCGCCCTCGCATACAAGATGTCCTTCAACTGCTCTGCATTGTACGGCGGGAATATTATCTCTTCCTCGCCTAACGAGGACTTCACACGCGGGTCCAGCAGGTCCGTGAAGGTAAGATCATTTGAGATTCCTATTAGGCTCACCCGTGCATTATCAAGCTCCCCGTTTATCCGCGACAGGTTATATAACGCTTCGTCTCCTTTGCTCGCTAACTTGTCCACCTCGTCTAATATCACAATCACGCGTCGGTCCTCAGCATCTATCCCGTTCTTAAACTCGGAATACACCATATCTGTCGGCCACCCGATCATCGGAACACGCTTATTGAACGCCCGTGCGAGATAAGCAAAAACACGATACTGCGTGTCAAACATCTCGCCGTTGATGTACAGCAGAGAGCAATTACTGCCTCTCTTCCGTGCCATCTCCCCCAATTCATTGCTCACATAGTTCACCGTCGAGGTCTTACCCGTACCGGTCTTGCCGTATATCAATATATTCGAGGGTGTCTCCCCCTTTAACGCCGCGGAGAGAATATCAGCCAAACCTTTTATCTGCTCCGTCCGATGCGGTAGCTTTTCCGGGACATAAGTAGGGCGAAGCACTTCCTTATTTGCGAATATCCCACTGCCGCTTATCAGCCCATCAAACAGGTTATCCATGTCTTATCTTAGCTCCGTCCACCCCATCTCAAAAAATATCTCGATGTAACTAAGCAATTATCACTATCCATATATATTACTTGCGATCGAGGATAGTTGCGGATAGGTTTCTTTCAGGTGGAGTTTATCGCGAGAAAA
>JAUXGS010000102.1 GCA_030621945.1 Methanosarcinales archaeon
CAGTGACTTTTTTAGCTGCCTGCGCGAAGGGTATGGTATAAGCGCCAGCTCCAGCACCTATATCTAGGATGGTAGTGTTGGTGTCAGTAAACTTTATCATCTTTTCCAGAATCGGACCCGGATAGTTGGCATACTTATTATACTCTTCATTTTTATCCCCGAACTTATACCAATCCCAAAAATCCTCGTTAGATATCCCTTTCTCCTTTAAATAACGAACCCAAGATGAGTTCTCATGCCTCTTCCTCCATTCCTCTGACCAGTCGATCATTATTTCCTTATCTACATTCTCACAATCGTTGGATAAAAATCCATATTTTCACCTTCGAAAAATAAAAAAGGAGGAAAAAAAGAGAAAACCTCCCAATTTAACTTATCGGTTTAAGGTTGAACCACGTCCAGTAGTTGCAGGGTCCATATCCATACATGGGAACCCATCCTTCCCATCTGTCGCTACGATAGGGATATATCGCATCACCCCAGATAAGGGCTATTATTGGTAGTTCTCTAGCGACATATTCTTGGAGCTCTGACCTCCACTTTTTCAACTCTTCGATGTCTTTAGAATAGAGAGATTTCTCCACTAAGTCAATAAGCTCGGGATCCTTACATGTCCCGCCCATTGACGGCATATCCACACAGTAGCGGGCAACCGCATGTGTCCCGAAATGCGCAAAGGGAGTAGAAAGTCCGATGACCAAATAATAATCCCTATCCCTACTGACCTTTTCCCTTGCCGCATCCTTGCTCAGCACTTCCACGTAAGTATCGAGACCCACTTTTCTGAGCTGAGGGTTAATGACCTCGGCAGCACGGATGGTGTAGGAGTCCTCTGAGAAATACCCTACATGGGGAGTAACGGGAAGTCGAAGTTTGCTGCCATCTGGTGCTTCACGAAGCCCATCGCCATCTCGGTCAACAAATCCTGCATTGTCAAGGATTTCCTTTGCCTTTTCTGGATTATATTCAAGCTTTGGCAGGTCGGGGTTGTAATAAGGGAGTACAGGTGGTGTATATCCTTTCCCCGGAACCTCGCCATATCCCACTGCTATCAGATCAATGATGGCTTGATAGTCGATGGCGTAAGAAACGGCTTGCCTGAACTCCGTCATATTCGTTGGATACTGTCTGTATCCGAAGACGAGGTGAAGCGGAACTCCAACATCAGGGACCGCACAGAGTTCTACGTTCTTAGCTTTGATCAGATCCGCAGCATACACACCCGGAACCGGATTATAATACTCAAGCTTGGCATCTATCTCACCTTTCTTGAGAGCCATCAATAGGGAATCCCGTGTTCTAAAGTAACGCCATTCAATCCTATCAACTGAAGGTTTTTCTGCGAAATAATCCCGATTTGCCTTGAGATAAACGGTCTCCGCATCTTTGTCATATCTCTCAAACACGAAGGGGCCGCATCCAATCAGGGCATCACCACCGTCATACTTCTTTGGCTCGTCAATCCCTTCCCAGACATGCTTAGGCACGGTACTTATTTTGAGGTAAGTCTGCAACATTGAAAGTGCGACAGGTTCGGTGAAAACAACATCCACGGTATAATCATCTAAAACCTCTGCATGATCGAGATAGACGTCAAACTTATTTCCCTGGCAGAAAAGTTTATGTTTCTTCCAGTACTCAAAGTTGAAGGCGATATCCTCCGCTGTAACAGGTTTTCCATCATGCCATTTCACGCCTTTTCTTAGATAGAACTTTATTGACTTTCCATCTGGAGATATTTTCCAATCTTCGGCAAGGCAGGGTGCTAAGCTCATATCCGGCTTATAGAAGACCAATGGAAGATGGGTAACACCAAAGAAGTACGCCTCCTCATACCACGGGCGTGTGAGAGCATTCATCAGCTTAAACTCGTTCCTTGTCACTCCCACTCGCAAAGGATATTTCTGCACTTTCCCAAGAATTATCAGCTCGATATAAGTTATGTCACCCACATTTACCCGTCCATCCTGATTCGCATCTGCCAATTCGTTAGCCGGTTTCTTACCAAGTATTATCAATCCCACGTAGGTTACGTCCCGCATGTCTATCTTTCCGTCTTCATTTGCATCGCCGTAAAGCTCTTCACTTGCACTTATAATAGTTGGCATTGATGCTAACAGCATTGCGCTTACCATCACTGCGATTATTCCAAACGCAGCTCCTTTTTTCATTTTTTTTCTCGTTTGTTTCATTTTTTCTTATCACCTCCTAAATTTTTAGGTTTTATGTATTAGGGGTCAGTTTTTAGGTGTCTGACACCTCTCACCTTCACCATATGTATTCCTATTTTCTTTCTCATCTCCTCCTCAGCAGAACATATGCAATTGCTGGCATAGTTTAAGCACTGGAATCACCAATAACAACTTCGTCATCAATCCATAGTGCAACTATCTCCGCCGCATCTTTATTCGCAAGCAATCCCTTGGATATGTCTAATACGCTTCTGTCCTCTGTCTCGCCTACCACTTCAAAGCTTACTTTCGCCAAATATCCAGAGCCACTCACTCCCTCGCCTATCGGCATGCTAACGAGCACCCGTACAGTGTCTGCATCAACGAACTCCCACGTGCTCACCGGGATTGTCACACCATCTAAGCTGCCATCAGCAACGCCGGTAACGTTCACCACACTGGAATCGAAGGCAAGATCGAACTGTGCAGAGTTGAACTCCGTGATGTTAGCCACGTCTATGGTCACATCAAAAGTCTCTCCCGTTTTTACCCGCTCTGGCGCATTAACTTCTACCATTACTGAAACCGGACCAATAACAACCTCGTCATCAATCCATAGTGCAGGTATCACCTCCGCTTCTTTATCCACAAGCAATCCACCGGATATGTTTAATTCGCTTCTGTTCCCGGTCTTACCGACCACATCAAAGCGTACTTTCGCTAAGTATCCAGAGCCACTTACTCCCTCGCCTATCGGCATGCTAACAAGCACTTTCACAGTGTCTGCATCAACGTGCTCCCACGTGCTCACGGGTATTGTCGCACCGTTCAGGCTACCATCTGCAACGCCGGTAACGTTCACCACACTGGAATCGAATGCAAGATCGAACTGTGCTGAATTGAAATCCGTAATGTTAGCCACGTCTATGGTCACATTAAAAGTCTTGCCTGCATTTACCACTTCTGGTGCGTTTACAGTAACAGTGTCGCCAGTCTGCTTTGCTACCGATCCGGGAATTGCCAAAGAGCAGATAGTAGCTATTACGATGCATATAACTACGCCGCTTGCTAAAACGCTTCTTCCCTTTTTATCCCTTTTTCTTTCGCTCATACTTATCTTTTATCATCACCTCCTTTTTGTTGATTTTACGCAACAAATAGGATAATATTTGAGGATATATATAAGTTTTTCTATTTTTTCTTACTTTTGGCTGTATCAAAACTAAAAAGTAATATAGAGTAATAATACCTGTAAGGGCTGTATGCCAGGGGCTTTGAGGGTGAGTGGTTGATTTAAATCTAAAAGGAGGTGTTGTTTTTTATTATGGGAAACTTTTTTATACCCTTAAGGATAATTATTCTTAGAGGTGATAGAAATGGCGGAAGTCGAAGTCAGGTTTAAAGTTCCCATTGGATTGAAGGAAGAGATGGAAGAGTTCCCTGAAGTGAAATGGTCTGAAATAGCGAAGGAAACGTTATTACAAGAGGTTAAAAGACAAGTTCTGCTAAAGAAACTCGACAAGATCTTCGAGCATAGCGAACTTACAGATGAAGACGCATTGCGATTAGGGGAAGAAGTTAAAGAGGCGGGATATAAGGAACTAAAGAAAAAAGGGTTGATATAGGAAGAGGAATAAAAAGAAAAACCGAAACCAATGAGATTAGTGGTGGATGCAAATGTCCTTTTTTCTTTCTTCAAAAGGGATTCTGTAACAAGGAAGCTTATCACCTCGCCAGAATTATTGCTCTTTGCACCTGCTTTTTCGTTGCGAGAATTGGATAAACATGAAGAAGAAATTGTAAATAGGGCGAAAATATCGCCTGATGCGTATGAACCCTCTAAAAAGGTATTAAGGGAATTTGTTGAATTCATTCCTTTAGAAAAGTATGAAAAAAAACTGACTTTAGCTAAAGAAACCTCTCCTGATCCCAAAGATATAAGATACTTTGCCTTAGCTTTATGGCTTAATATCCCGCTATGGACAAATGAGAAGAGGTTAAAGAGGCAGGATAAAGTCCTCGTGCTCTCTACCTCCGAACTTATAGAGATGAAACCTTTATAACCCTCTGAGCTTTGCCTGCAAGTATGGTCTCCTACTGAGGAGAAGTTATTTCGCCGCCTGTTCTTTCTCTAAAAAGTGTTTTTGTAGTTTTCAATTTACATTTTGCATTTTGCACTTTGCATTTTGCTTTTTCACTCTCCTCTAACCCTCGGATCCAGTACCGCATACATCACATCAGCCAAAAAGTTCGCTACCAGTACGCATATAGCTATAATCAAGAAACAACCATTCAACAGCGGATAATCCCTTGCAAGTACTGCATCGTATATCAACGTGCCCATGCCACCCCATGAGAATACAATTTCAACTAGAAGAACACCTGAGAACATGAACCCGAAATCGAGCGCTATCACTGTCACCATAGGCAATAACGCGTTTCTGAAGACATGCTTGAACAGAACTTTTCGCTCTTTTAAACCTTTTGCCCGCGCA
>JAUXGS010000028.1 GCA_030621945.1 Methanosarcinales archaeon
ATCCATGCGGTACTGCGTAAGGGCACCGATCTGGTTATCGGCGGTGGTGGTGAGCGAAAGCCGATAAAAGAATCCTGCATGCTGATCAGTATGACCGGTAATGCAATCAATCAAATCGAAGCACGAGAATTACACCCTCAGTTCCCCTTCAGGCGAATAGAGGAATATTGTATCCAGTTCACGCGAGTATTCTTAGAAGAGTACAGCTCGAAGCCCGTAAATGAGCGGTTCAGCTATCTTTATTTTGAACGGTTGGCACAATATCAACCTACATCCAGTTCTAACAGCTCTGATCAAATAACGTTATTAAAAAACGCTTTAGCTGACCAAATTAAAGAGAATATGACCTCAAATAGGTTCCAGGCAATTACCTGGTATGTCCCATCTGATACACAACAAAGTTCGCCGCCCTGTTTGCAACGGATACAAATTCGATATATTCCTGAAAATAACGTGGATGTCCATCTTACATGGCGATCAAGAGATCTATTTACCGCGTGGCAACCTAATATAGTCTGTATAACCGAGATGCTCAATCGTGAAGTGATAAAGCCAAATAACTGCCAGATAGTAAGAATAATCGATTACAGTGATTCATTACACATTTACGCACGAGATTTGGAAGATGCAAAGAAGGTTAAATTTGTACCGGTTAGTCCTCAGGAAATTTAGATTAGAGCTAAATGGGCTCTACCGTTTTATCCTTCTATGAAGAGGATAAGAAAGGGGACGAGGAGGTTTCGGGATGATTGGAAAGTAAAATTTACGATTACTGTCCGCACCGCTCACTAAGTTACTCCTTTACAGTACCCCGTGAACATGCCCTTTGTCATGAGGATAAAAAATAAAATCGAAGCGGCTATGGACGGCTATGGAAGAAGTGAGAAGGAGGGTAGTTTGAAGAGTTTTCCATAAAAGAGTCCCAAAGACGAGTTCAAATATTACCCAATGCTTTTTGAAGGTATTTAAGTAATAGGAGTATATTATAATGTGGAGGTATAATATGATGAGATCAAGTAATTTTGACAGAAGCAAGGGTTTTGATCGTGGACCACGAGAGATGCATACGGTTACGTGTGCGGACTGTGGTGAAGAATGTCAAGTACCATTTAAACCAGATGGCTCCAGACCTGTATACTGTCAGGAATGTTACCAGAAACATCGACCGAAGAGATTTTAGTCGATAATGCGTAGGTAGGTACGTAATATTGGAACGATTTTTCCTCTTGTCAAAAATAACTAGGGGAAAATATTTTTCTTTTTTTAAAAAGCTTTGTAAAACCCACGAATTTGGCATTCCACAATCACTAAATAATTTTTACATCCGTAAAGTAAACCCTCACCCGCAGAAGCGATAAAGCCGAAAAGCCCTCAGCAACTGCGAAAGAAGCAGTATCTTTCTTTCGTGCTCTCAAATTTCAACGACTAACAATGAATGCCATTAGGAAGGTCTACGGTTGACGTATGCTCTTACTAATATGGAACCTTACAGGAGACTTCAAATCCAGAAGCATTAATTATATCTGCATGAGTTCACAAAGATATAAAGAAAGGTGTTATTTTGGCAGGTAAAGAAGAAATGGGGACGTTTCGTCCAAAACGATGCCATTGTCATGCCAAACCTGTAAAACAAAAATAAATAGTCAACTGCTTATTAGTTTGTATTATCTAATTGCACGTGCACAATGGCCGGGGTGTGGTAGAGGCTATCCCTGGGGACTGTGGATCCCTAGACCTGGGTTCGAATCCCAGCTCCGGCCCTTATACAAAATAGTATATAAACCATGCGGGCAATAATCGTGGGCTCAGGCGCAGGCGGCGCTACTGTAGCGAAAGAACTGTCTGACAAGGGCGTTGAAGTAGTTCTTATAGAAAAAGGACCTACTATAGAGGCAAAAGACGCTTCAAAATACTACTCAAATATTAGTTCTGAGGTAGAGATTCTGAGGACATTCTGTTTAGGTGGTACCACTACGGTATCAGCCGGAAACGGAGTACGAGCTTTAGAAAAAGAGTTGCGAGGGTTAGGGATTGACCTGAGTGAAGAGTTTGAGGGCGCAGAACGAGAGCTTGGGGTAAGAACTCTTCCTGATTCGCACTTTGGTGAAGGGACCAAGCGGATTATGGTGGCTGCCGAGAATCTCGGATTTGACGTGAAGAAGATGCCGAAGTTTATTGACCCTGCGAAATGCACACCGTGTGGTAAGTGTGCATCTGGCTGTCCGAACGACGCGAAATGGGGGGCACTCGAATTTGTGAAGGCTGCGGAAAAGAACGGTGCGAGGATAATAACGGACCTGCCTGTTGACGATATAATTGTAGCGGATGGTGAAGTGGCTGGAGTGAGAAGCAAGGGTAAAATTATTTCAGCAGATATAGTTGTTCTATCAGCAGGAGCTTTGGAAACTCCCCGGCTGTTGAGAAAGCAGGGGCTGCCCACTACACCTAATTTGTTCGTCGACACTTTCACTACAATTGGTGGTGTTCTCGAAGAGATTAAGTTGAACAAGGAAGTAACAATGAACGCTCTCATAACATTCGAGGATTTCATTCTCTCTCCGCATTTTTCCAACCAGTTGGTGAAAAGGATGGAAGCGAGGGGGGTAAAGGCTTCGTCGGAGGATGTACTTGGGATAATGGTGAAGATAAAAGATGAAGAGTTGGGAGAAGTGGATAAGGACGTGAAGAAAGTTGTTACGAACAGGGATGCAGTTCTACTCTCAGAAGGGGCTAATATCGCAGGGTCTATATTAGAGAAAGCCGGTGCCGATCCTTCAACCTTTGTCTCCACACCCGTAAGGGGCGCGCATCCCGGTGGAACTGCAAGAATCGGTGAAGCGGTGGATAAAAACCTGACGACCGAAGTAGATGGGTTGTATGTGGCAGATGCATCAGTGCTTCCCGCATCACCCGGCGCTCCACCTATATTAACTATTGTCGCTTTAGCGAAATATCTCTCGAAGATTATTATAGAGCAGTCATAAGTTCCAAGTATTACATTACGAATACTGCCAAAGAAACCGTGCAAAAAGATGTTTGCTCATAAATGGAGCTATGCGCTCCAGTTTCATATCCCACATTCCTAAACGTCCTGAGCGTTGCACAGATCCAATTTGCAAACCGAGCCCTCCGTTCTGACCTTCATGCATATCGTGCAGATTCTCATGACCAGATCATCCACGGTACCATGCACGAGATCATCAGCAAGTTTTTTTATCTCCTCCTTCGCATCCTCTTGAAAAGTGAACCGTGAACCCCTTTTCTTTGAGGTATATTGAGATATGGCAGCCTGCGTAATCCCAAGCATTTTAGAGATTTCATTTTGGGACAAACCCCTTTTAATCAGCTCTTTCGCAAGTGCCGCTCGTATACACGGCAATACCTCCCACACTATTATCTCGCACGGGGATTTCATCTTACTCCACCTTTTATATAACAATTGTTATAAGATATAAACAAAATGTGATAACTACAATGTTTGAAAAGGTGAAGGAAGTAATAGAAAGGGACATCAGTCCTTTTTTAGCACTGGAAGGCGGCAATATAGAACTGGTGAGCGTGGATGACGGCGTGGTGAAGGTGAAGTTGAGCGGCGCATGTGCGGGATGTCCGATGAGCCAATACACACTGGTGAACTTCGTTGAGGCAACGCTGAAGGATAAGATTCCGGAGGTAAAGGGAGTTGTTGCAGTAGATGACGCCAAGGAGAGATTTATAGAGATGTTGAGGCGGTGAGAGATATACATGGCGGAAGAGTTAGAAGGATTGGTGAAGAAGATAGATCTCGCTAAACAATTGCCTCGGGAAGTCGTGGAAGAACTCAGTTCTAATAAGTAAGTAATGAATAATGATTTTTGCGTGCTCTTCTGCACGGCAAGTGTGGACGAATCCGAGAAGATAGCAAGGATTCTGATAGAAGAGAAGCTGGCAGCATGTGTGAATATTACAGAGGTAAATTCCTATTTATAGATGGGAAGGCGAGTTCTGCGAAGATAAAGAGGCTTTATTGATAATAAAAACCGTAAAAAACAAGGTAAATAAGATTATCGAAAGAATAAAAGAAAATCATAGCTACGAATTGCCGGAAATTATCGCACTACCGATTGTTGCAGGCTATGATATGTATTTAAACTGGATGGATGAGTCCGTAGGGTGAAAAGGTGTGCCTTTATCATAAATTAACCGCTATTGACCTCTGAAAGGAAAGTGAAAAGCTAATGATTCGCGTCGGTGTTCATGTCTCAATTGCAGGGTCAATAGATAAGGCTGTGGATCGTGCGCAGGAAAAGGGTTGTAATACATTCCAAATATTCACGAGAAATCCCAGAGGCTGGAAGATTAAAGAGCTTACAGAGTCTGACACCGCACGATTCATTGAGAAACTTAACCGGACGGGGATATTCCCGCCGGTAGATCACATGCCGTATCTTCCTAATCTTGCTACACCGGCTGATGATGTTTATAAAAGATCGGTACCCGCGCTTATCGAAGAATTGAAACGGTGCGACGCTTTACAGATCCCTTACCTTGTCACTCATCTTGGCAGTCATCGTGGATCTGGTAAAGAAGCTGGGCTGCGGAGGATAGTAGATGCGATCAACACGGCATTCAGTGAAGTGGCCATAGATAACGGAGTGATGCTGCTCTTGGAGAATACTGCGGGGACGAAGAACAGTATGGGTGGCACGTTTGAGGACATCCGGCACATCATGGATCGTATTGAGCATAAAGAACGGATAGGAATCTGCTTTGACACCTGCCACGCCTTCGCTGCGGGCTATGAATTGCGGACGGAAAGGAGCTTGAATGCCACCATGCAGCATTTTGATGAGGTTATAGGTCTTGGACACCTGAAGCTCATACATCTCAATGATGCCAAGGCAGATCTGGATTCGAGATTGGACCGGCATGAGCATATCGGGCTTGGGTATATTGGTGAGGATGGTTTTCGCGTGATTCTCAAAGACGAACGCATAAGGGAGCTACCGATGATACTCGAGACTCCCGTTGATAACCGGAGAGGTGATCGTGATAATATCCTGAAGGTAAGAGAACTTGCCGGTCAACGATCAGTGAAAAGGGCATAAAGCTTCTCGGCCTATTTCGTAAAGGAAAGTATACTAAATAGGTTAAATACATTAAATCACAGGAGGGTATTATTGTGAAGGAATATCTGCTTGGAAATGCTGCGATTGCAAGAGGTATCCTCGAGGCGGGTGCAGGTGTTGTTACCGGTTATCCTGGGACTCCAGCATCCGAGATAGTGGAGAGCGTGGTGCCTTTTGCTAAAAAGTACGGCATTCATGTGGAATGGTCGGTCAACGAGAAGGTGGCCGTAGAGGTTGCCATCGGGGCCTCGTGGACGGGAACGAGGGCCGTAGCCATCATGAAACATGTGGGCCTGAACGTTGCTGCCGACCCTTTTATGACGCTGGCCTACACTGGTGTGCGAGCTGGGCTTGTGGTGATTGCCTCAGATGACCCGTTCTGTCACTCATCTCAGAACGAGCAGGACTCGCGGCGGTATGCCCAGTTTGCCTCCATCCCCTGCCTGGACCCTGCGGATCCGCAAGAGGCAAGAGATATGTGTAATTATGCCTTTGAACTCTCTGAGAAGCTGGAGTTACCTGTTCTCCTCAGACCAACCACACGGGTCTCACATGCTAGAGCTGACGTGGAGGTAGGGCAAATAGAAGAAGAGCGTTCGAATCCCGAGTTCGTGAAGAATCCCGCCAGATGGGTTATGCTTCCAGTACACGCCAGACCACGCCATACTGAGCTTCTAAAGAAGCAGGATCGGATCAGAGCAGCCCTGTCGGATGTGCCTTGGAACCGGCTCGTGTTGCGTGGAGATCTAGGAATCATTGCTTCAGGGATTTCGGGCCTTTACGCTGAAGAGGCGATAAAGCAGTTGGAAGCAGATATTTCCATTCTACGGATCGGCACCTTCCCTCCTCCTGATGGCCTGTGTTCCGAGTTTCTTGAGCATGTCTCTAAGGTGATGGTGATCGAGGAGCTGGAGCCAGTGTTAGAGGAATACGTGGAGAGATTGGCAAGGGTATGTAACTCTGATCTGGAGATTCTCGGCAAGAGGTCAGGTCACATCCCGCGTGAGGGGGAGCTGGATTCCCTCATAGTTAGAAATGCCATTGCAGAGATGTTTGATCTCCCGGAGGAGGAGGTTTTATCTTTGAAGGAAGCCGAAGAGATTCTGCCGCCCAGACCACCTGCACTTTGTCCGGGATGCAGCCACCGAGCAACCTACTATGCAATGAGGAAAGCCTTCGGGAAGGATGCGATTTTCCCCAGTGATATTGGGTGTTACACGCTTGCCGTCCCAATGGGAACTATTGATACTTGCCTCTGTATGGGCGCGAGCATAACCGTTGGCAGTGGGATCAGATTTGGCGGTGAGGAGCGAGATATATGTTGCAGCATTGGCGATTCGACGTTCCTTCATACCGGACTGCTCGGGTTGCTCAATGCCGCTTACAACAAAGCGAGAATAACCGTCGCTATACTGGACAATTCGACCACGGCGATGACTGGACATCAGCCCCATCCGGGAACCGGCTTCACCGTAAGCGGCGAGAAGGCAAAAGCAGTATCTATTGGAACTCTCGCTAAGGCATTGGGAGCCGACTTTGTCGAAACTGTGGATCCATACGATATTGACGCGACAATAGAGTCCTTCAAGCGGGCACGGGAGTTTCCGGGACTTTCGGTGGTTATTGCAAGGCAGGCCTGTGTGACTAATGCGAGAAGAGCAGGCATAAAGCGAAGACCTTTCATGGTTAACAATGAGAACTGCAACGGGTGCAGGGAGTGTGTGGAGTTTGGCTGTCCTGCAATCGAGTTCGATGAGGATAATGCTCGAATCAACTCGCTCTGTTCCGGGTGTGGAGTATGTGCCCAGATATGCCCCAGTAATGCCATCGAGGTGGTCGAATGAAGACATCAGAGTGCGACATCATTGTGGTCGGTGTTGGTGGCCAGGGAGTGATCCTGATCTCTAATATAATTGGGAAGGCGGCGATGAAGGCTGGCTACCCTGCAAGGGGTGCGGAGACGCACGGGATGGCTCAGCGCGGAGGTAGCGTGATAAGCCACATCAGGTTAGGATGCGAATTCGGTCCACTGGTGCCCGCCGGAGGGGCGGAGATATTGTTAGCTCTCGAACCTGCTGAAGCCCTAAGGTATGCCCATTACTTATCTGAAGACGGCATCGCGCTTGTGAACACCAACCCGGTACTTCCGATCACTGTGACCACAGGGCAATCGAGCTACCCACCGCTGGAGGAGATTCTTGCACCGCTCCAAAGAATATGCAGAAGCGTCAAAACTCTTAATGCGACAAAGCTGGCAGCCAAGGCAGGCAATCCACAAGCTATGAACGTCGTGATGCTGGGAGTCCTATCCAGGTATATCCCACTACCGGAAGATATGCTCATCGAGTCACTCAGTGAGTCAATACCAGCAAAGTTTCTGGAGGTCAACAGACGCGCCTTTGAACTCGGAAAGAGTGAAATTGAGGAAGCATAAAGCGAGGCAATCCGCAAGGGAGTCTCATCATATCATAATTATCATAACGTGACAATCTCAAGTTAGTGTTTGGATTTGGGATTTGTTACAGGTGGGTGAGAGAAGATGTGCCAACAGATGGTAGAAGTCCGGAGATAAATATGAGGGAAATTAAAGCACAGAATTTAACAACCCCTCTTTTAGACCGATATGTTCTCTTCTTTGAAGAAATTTTTGGAAATGATTTGAAGACAGTAGCGGTTTTTGGCTCTTTTGCAAGAGGATCACCTAGTAGTTATATTGACCTTTTAATTACCGGTGCTGTACTTCTATAATTTTGATGAATGTATATTGAGTGAAAAGTTCGATAATATTAGGAGAAGATTGAGAGATTTGGGAGCGAGAAGGTCTTGCACGAAGATTCGTGGTTCTGGCTATTAAAGCTGGATGAGAAGCGGGAAGAAGAAGTAGATATGGCAACAGGTTAATCGAAAATATTTTTGTTAACGCTGTTTATCCGTGATAGTTTAAGTTCGTTCACCGACACACGGTTTGACAATATTGCTTGAAATGGGATGTTTTCCATTCCATTCACTATATATGAGCAAATCACGAAGGTACAATTAAGGTAACTATTAATGGTTACCATAAAGCCCCTAAAGGGGGTGACGAGAGGTATGAAACTGGGAGGTGGGAGCGTGAAATCGAAAGAAATACCCGCTATGAGGCCACAATCCTCGCGGGGGGTGAAGACGGGTGGGGCACAGAAGAGTAGTGCTAATATGAAAAAAGGAGAAAAAAGATTGAGAATTGGTCTAACTATAGGGATACTCGCTGCTATATTCGTGGCATGTGTACCACCTGCCTTCGCACAGCCCACTGCGAACAACTTCGGCGTTGAGGCTGCAAGTGGGTACAAAAATACCTACGTAGGAGTACCCGTGAACATTACCAATGTGCAAAATGGACCTGTCAACAGTATAATATTCGATATTACATACGATAAACGCGTCATAAACGTTGTGGATGTTCAGAATGGGGATTTAACAGCTGATTGGCGGGATCCATATATTAATAACGACTTTCCGTGGGGAACCACGATTGCATTGTTGTATGACACAAATGCACTACAGAATGGATCAACGGGCTCAGTCGTACTGCTTAACTTCAGTGTTATTGGCGAACCCTGTGAAACAAGCGTGATGAATCTCGCGAATATACAATTGGCTGACACCGGGTATAATGTAGGAACCGCACCTGCAAAAAATGGCACGTTTACCGTATTGGTCTATAGCACAATAACAGGAGACATTACTGACATCACGGGAACGGGAATAGAAGGGGTAACGGTTACGCTAACCAAGGCAAACCCGAGCGTCATGAAGACG
>JAUXGS010000032.1 GCA_030621945.1 Methanosarcinales archaeon
ACCCCAAAGCCATTTCACTGCCGCTATATCTCCACTGGCAGCAACACTTGAGACCAGCTCATCTTTTTGCTCTGATGTCAAGTACTGACCCCAAAGCCACTTTAAATGTTCCAAATTTTTCATTCTATCCTATCTATTAAGAATTAGAGTAGTTAAAATAACCACACACACCTTCAAAAACCCTTAGGAGGGGCTCCCTCAGATTTCTCCTTTTAAAGGTTTTCTCGTTGGATATGATGGAGAAACATTAGGGTCAAGATAAAACCTTTCCTTAAAAGTTCCGTAAAGGCTTTTGTTTGCAGAAGGGTTTTTTGTAAAACAACCGTTGACTAAAAAGTAAGTACCATGATCTCGCAAGAAGAAGCTTTTGAATTGATGGAACGAGAAGTAGAAACCGACAATTTAAGGAAGCACATGCTCGCCGTTTCCGCGATAATGGGCGCACTCGCGAATAAACTGGAAATCGCGGTGGAAGATAAAGAGAAGTGGATACTGGTTGGCTTATTGCACGATCTGGATTACGAACGAACCAAGGATAATTTTGAGCAGCACGGGCTCATCACGGCGGAGATGCTCAACGGCAAACTACCTGAGGATTGCTTATATGCGATAAAAGCACATAACAAGAGGACTGGCTTCGAGCCGAATAGCGTAATGGCAAAGGCGTTGATTGCTGCAGATGCCGTTTCCGGCTTGATCGTGCCAACCGCGTTGATGATGCCCTCTCGCAAATTGGCTGACGTAAGCGTAAAATCGTTGAAGAAGAAGTACAAAGACAAGTCATTTGCGCGAACGGTGAGCAGAGAGAACATAATGATATGTGAAGACCTCGGGCTCGAACGAAACGATTTTTTCAAGCTCGCTCTGGAAGCGCTTCAAGAGATAAGCGATGAGCTGGGGGTATAGTACAGACGGGTCACAACAAAAATATCATTTATTATTGGACAGTGTATTTCAATCAGCCTTTAACAGTCTTGAAATGCCAGAATCATTTTCTTCTCACATTAGTTAAGTCTACTTACTTTAGAGCCAACGCCACTCTACTTGTCCCATCATGCATTTGTTCTATTGAGAATCCTAATTCCTCAGAAATTCTGAGCATTCTATAGTTATCTGTTAGCACTATGCCGTAAATCTTCTCCAATCCTTTTCCTTGAGCTATCCCTATAAGGGTATCCACAAGTTTATACCCCAAACCTCTTCCCTGATAGTCATCATGAACCAAAACTGCAAATTCGCCTTCCTGAAAATCATGGTCAATTATCAATCTTCCAATACCAGCAATTCTCCTCTTCTTACCTTCTCGCACCTCTGCAACAATTGCCATTTCCCTATCATAATCGATATTGCAAAATCTTGTGAGCTTTTCATGGGGTATTTTCTTAATCACGTGAAAGAACCTCCCCCTCAATGAATCTTCCGATAGGGTTGTGAGCATCTCATGTTCTAATGGTTCATCTTCAGGCCTTATAGGTCTTAACAACACCTCAGTTCCATCTAATAACCTCCAAGGAGTGATGTATCGCGTTGGATAGGGTGTTGTAACTAAGTGTGGATATTGAGAGGTATAATCTAACGAATCTTTATCAATAACGATTCGTGCATCAAGAGCGTATGCCTTTCCCTTAGATACAGCAAGCGGATTTACATCCATCTCAGCAATTTCTGGAAAATCCACTATTAGGTTTGAAAAACTTACAATTATTTGCTCCAGTTGCCTAATATCTGCTGGTTGTCTTCCCCTATACCCTTGAATCATCCTATAAACTTCTGTCTCTTCCATTAACCTTCTTGCTAACGTTTGATTTAATGGTGGTATTCCAATTGAAAAGTCTCCAAATATCTCAGTACCTATTCCACCCATACCAAAGAGTATGATTGAGCCAAAATCCTCGTCCTTCTTTGATCCCACTATGATCTCATAATCTATGTTCTCGATCATTTTCTGAACAGCTAATCCTTCTATTCTTGCCTCTGGAGCTTTTTCCTTTACTCTCCTGATTAACTTCTCGTACTCATCTCTTAATCTTTTCTCCGATTCTATTCCTCCTACAACACCACCCACATCGCTTTTATGAACTATCTCAGGCGATACAATTTTAAGTACAACAGGATAACCAATCTCATTTGCTATTCTTATTGCCTTTTCAACATTTTTAGCTATATAGGGCCTTGTTACTGGAATCCCATAATTCATAAGGAATCTCTTAGACTCGTCTTCAGTAAGAATTGTTCTTCCTTCTTTAACAATTCTTCTGATAAGGGCCTTGAGGTTATGTTTTGGTGGTGCTTGGTCAATCGGTAATTCGGCAGGAGTTTCGTATAACAGCTCGAGATTTCGAGCATATCTGTACATATATTCATATGTTTTGACAGCATCCTCGGGTGTTTCATAGGTAGGTATATCATGTTGTGATAAAATCTTTCTTGCTTCTTCTACCTCTTCTCCACCCATCCACGCAGTTATTATCGGCTTCCATGCATTCTTAGCAATTTCTGCAACTGATTTTGCAAGATCATCTGTTTTCGCCGCACCTTGAGGGGTGTAAATAACCAAGATGCCATCTACTTCATCATTTAAACAAACCTTGATGGCTTTAACGTATCTCGCAGTATCAGAATCTCCTAACACATCAATGGGATTACTTTTGCTCCAATATGGTGGCAAAACAGAATTAAGTTCTTTTAAACTTTCATCAGAAAGTTCTGCAAGTTCGCCTCCCAGTTCTATCAATGCATCGGTTGCCATAACTCCCGGTCCACCTGCATTTGTGATTATTGCTAATCTAGGCCCCTTTGGTAAATTTGCGGAATCAAGAACTTCTGCGGCATTAAATAAATCCTCCACCTCCTTTACCCTAACTACCCCAACTCGCTTGAACGCGGCATCATAAACTTGGTCATCTCCGGCCATTGCGCCCGTATGAGATAAGGATGCTTTACTACTTTCCGCGAATCTACCTGACTTTACAACGATTATGGGCTTGTTACGCGCGAATCCTCTAGCGGCACTCATAAATTTCTTCGCATTTTCAATACTTTCCATATAAATCATGATGCTTTTTGTATTTGGATCTTCACCGAGAAGATCTATTAGGTCTCCAAAATCAACATCAATCATTGAACCAAGAGAAGCAAAAATACTAAAGCCTACGTTTGCATCAATTGCCCAGTCAAGTATAGCACTACCTAATGCACCGCTTTGAGAGATGAAAGCAATTTTTCCCGGCTTGGGATTAGCTTTCAGAAAAGATGCATTCAAACTTACACTTGGTCTAATGACACCTAAGCAATTAGGCCCCAGTATTCTCATCCCATGTCTCATTCTAATCTCCCTTATTTGCTCCTCTATCTTTCTCCCTTCTTCACCAATCTCTTTGAAACCCGCAGAAACTATTATTATCTCTTCTACTCCAGATTTACCACATTCTTCAACTATTTCTGGCACTATTCGTGCGGGTATTGCGATTATTGCAAGGTCGATTGGTTCTGAAACTTCGGTGATGCTTGAATAGCACATAATACCTAATACCGTCTTTCTGTTGGGATTTACTGGAAATATCTTCCTGTCTTTGGAAAGCAGCAAGTTTTCCAAAATTGCTCTCCCCACAGAACCTTCTCGTTCAGTAGCGCCAATTACTGCGATTGTTTCAGGGTCAAACATTCTTTTGATGCTGCTCATCTTAATCACCACAATTTCAATCTAATTGTTCTGTGTATATCCTTTAATAACCATTATTAACGACCCGCAAGCTCGTCTATTTCTGATATAAATTCATCAGCCCGCTCGCTCAATCTCAGCGCCTGTTCGCTCATCTTTCCGAGTGTGTTGACGGAGCCCGTAACTAAGAACCGTAAAAGTTGATAGTTCTCGTCCCAGGCTAATAACCGCTCCAGCTCTTCCTTACCTATCTCGTGATACCATTCATCATGTCGCCAGATAAGAATCACACCCAAGATGCTTACTGCCTCCTCTACCTTCAGGTCTTCCAATTGTGAGAGCTTGAATGGCAGCCCCCCTACGAGAAACCCAAAAGGATTCTTGACCACAGGTAATTCCGCTAAGGAGATCCGAACGTGCTTCATAATGCTGGGTAACGCCATAAAGAGTTCTGACGTGCGCACATACCCGCTAAAATATGCAATTAGCGTTCCTTTCGGCGTTGCAACATGAATCTCTGCGCCCCGCTTACCTTCAGCAATCTTCTGGATGAGATGCGCCTCCCCCATCTCAGGAATCTTTCTCAGAACCGTCGGATACGGGATGGCAGCACCTTTTGATATAGCATACTTGCTGGATGGTCCGCGTTTGATAAGGAATTCGAGAATCCGCTCGTATTCATGCTTGGACGTTTTCATGATATGTTATATCCACTGCCGGATATGAATATAAAAGGTTATGTTTTTATAGCTGAGGAAGAAAGTCCCGATACATGTCAGCAAATAGAAAGTTGATACTGATAGCAGTAGTGTTGGTCATCGTTGCAGGATGCGCTGGATGTCTTGATCAATCGCAAGAAGGTGGTAGCACGGGAGAAACGTCGCAGGAGGGTGTCGTTGAGGCAGCCATAGCAATGAAGGTAGGCGCAATGCCGGATGAGGCTACGTTACCGTATTACGTAGCGGAGCGGGAAGGAATCTTTGCAGATCATGGATTGGACGTGGAGGTCGTGCCGTTCATGAGCGCAATGGAGCGGGACAGCGCTTTTATTGCAGGTGAAACAGACGCAGGTCAGAATGACCCTGTGGGAGTACTGGTATTGCGAAATGCAGGTTATGATATCAAAGTCGTCAGCCGCGAGCTGCACGAGACGCCAGAAAAGATGCGGTTTGCCATACTCGCCAGCCCAAACTCAGACATAAACTCTGTCGAGGATTTGGAGGGTAAACAGATAGCCATTTCCAGTAATACCGTTATGGAGTGGATAGCGGATAACTTACTCGGTGACGTGACTGCGGAGAAGATAGAGGAGAAGAAAGTGCCAATAAGAATGCAGATGCTGCTCGAGGACAAATATGATGCCGCTACACTGCCTGATCCGTTAGCGAGTTACGCGATTCACAAAGGTGCTACACTGGTTATCTCTGATTCCGAATTCGATAAGACGATCGGTTACACCGTGATAGTTTTCAGAGGCGAGTTCATCAATGAGCACCCTGAGAGCGTCGCTAAATTCCTGGATGCGTATAACGAAGCGGTAGAAAGAATAAATGCCAATCCGGAAAATTACCGTGACTTAGTCGTGGAAATTGCGAAGATTCCTGAGGAAATAGCGGGAAGCTACAATATGGCAACCTACATGAAAGCTCAGCAGTATCCCCGCGATAATTTCGATGAAGTGCTCAGTTGGATGCAGAGCAAGGGCTTGGTGACGCAAGAGATCTTATACGAGGATGTGATTTATGAAAGTGCATGATTGAAGCGAAGTCCCTAACTAAGACCTATCCCGATGGAACGGGAGCACTTCACGATGTCACTTTTGATATTCGCGATGGGGAGAGTTGCTCTGTTATAGGGCCCTCGGGATGCGGGAAAACGACGCTTCTTCTTATCTTCTCCGGTATCCTGAAACCAACGGAGGGTAAAGCTTTGATTGAAGGCGAGGATGTAACAGCATCATTAAAAGAGTTAGCACTGATATTCCAGGATTACGGCTTGTTTCCATGGAAGACCGTTTATGAGAACGCTTCCTTGGGTTTAGAACTGCGAGGCTTTGGTAAGCGAGAGCGAAAGAGGATCGTCTCAGCGCTTCTCAAGGACCTTGACTTGCAGGGCTTCGAGAAATACTATCCAAAGCAGCTTTCGGGTGGTATGCAGCAACGAGTAGCGTTTGCGAGGGCTTTAGCTCTGAATCCCAGGATCTTGCTCATGGACGAGCCCTTGTCATCGTTAGACGCACTAACGAGAGAGAATCTGCAGAATTTTTTACTCCAGCTCTGGAAGCAGAAAAGGATGACCATGCTGCTGGTAACGCACAGCATAGAAGAAGCGGTGTTCCTTGGAAGAAAAGTAATCGTACTGTCCCCGAGACCTGGGACGGTGATAAAAACGGTTGATAATCCGCAGATGGGCGATTTGGATTACAGAATCAAAGAGGTGTTCTTCGAGAAATGCCGGGAAGTAAGGCAGAACTTAGATGGTGGAGCTATTTAATCACGGCAGTAGCGATATTCGGGCTATGGCATTTAGTAGCGGTTATTCTGGATTCGATAGCTCTGCCAACGCCGTTAACCGCACTTTCCGCTTTTATATCAGGACTGAAGGAAGGTCTCATCTCGCATTCGCTTATTAGTACGTTACGAATAGTTTATGGGATCGCACTGGCGTTTTCCCTTGCAGTTCCTATCGGTTTGGTGAGTCACGAAACGCGCGTGGATAAATTCGTTGCACCCTTTATATACCTGCTCTATCCAATTCCCCATATCGTCTTACTCCCTGTAATCATCCTGCTCTTTGGAATTGGCGATTTGTCAAAGATAATAATAATCGCCATGATCGTGTTCTTTCAGATTCTGGTGACGACGAGAGACGCATCAAGGAATGTAAGCGGGAATTACATCTACCCCATGCTCTCCTTAGGGGCGAGTAGAAAAGAGATTTACAAACACGTAATTTTACCGGCGTGTGTTCCGAAAATTCTTACCGCGATGCGAATAAGTGTGGGAACTTCAATAGCAGTGCTGTTCTTCGTGGAGTCGTTTGCAACGACCAGAGGGTTAGGATACTTGATTATGGATGCCTGGAGCAGAGCGAATTACCCTGATTTATATGCCGCGATAGTAACAATGGCTTTGCTGGGATTCAGCATTTATGTGGTGCTCGACCAAGTTGAGAAGAGGGTATGCAGATGGGTTTACGTCTAATCCAATAGACATGTTCGCGTTTAGTTGGCCACGTGATATGTCATATTCGTTTATGAATATGAACATAAAAGAATAGGTTTTTAATTGATGATTATGTAAATAAAGAGAGTGTGTAAAATGTCGGCGGAAGAGCTAAAGTCATGGATAGCACTACATAAAGACGAAATCTTTGCAAACGATGCGGTCGGCACCGGCTGTTTCAGTTATTTACCGGGTGAGATCATCTGGGCAGTCACGACACGTTGTAACTTGCGGTGTAAACACTGCTCGATCGCCGAAATGAGCAGCGGTGAGGAACTCAGTACAGAGGAGGGATATGGTATTATCGAGGACGCCGCCAAACTCGGACCGGTAAAGTTCGGATTCACGGGTGGTGAGCCGCTGCTGAGGAAAGATATTTATGACCTCATCGAATATGCCGCGTCTTTTGACATGCAGGTCGTGATGGCGACGAATGGAACGTTGATAACGAACGACGTTGCGAAGCGTTTGAAGAAAGCAGGTCTGGAACGTGCTGCAATGAGTATTGATGGCATTGGCAGTCTGCATGACGAGTTTCGTGGCGTGAATGGCGCTTTTGAGCGCACGCTACGGGGGCTGAAAGCTTGTGAAGAAGAAGGGGTTGCAGTACAGCTTTTCACCACGGTTACGAGGACTAATTACGGTGAAATTCCCAAGATAATCAAGCTTGCAGATGATTTAAAGCTCTGGCGAATCTATCTCATTTATTTGATTGCTATGGGTCGTGGCAAGGAGATTTCTGAGGTTTGTTTATCAACGGATGAGAACATGAAGCTCTTTGCGGATATGGCGAATAAACAGAAGGAGGCGAAGACGTGGCTTAAACCGATCTGCAATCCGCAGTACTGGGCGTATCTGAAGGATGCTGGACTGGTGGATCGTGAAGATGGACTTGAGTTTACCGGCTGCACGGCAGGTATCACCAGGTTCCACATATTTCCAAATGGTGACGTAACGCCCTGTGCATATCTACCGGCGAAGGCAGGTAATATAAGAGAATCGAGTTTTTTGGAGATAGTCCAGAATTCCGAGATGTTCAAGGCGTTACGAGCGAGAGCCTTGAAAGGGCAGTGCGGCACATGCAAGTATAAGAATATATGCGGTGGATGCCGGTCACGAGCGTATGCTATTTCAGGCGATTATTTGGCTGAGGACCCAGTGTGTTCATTGGGAAATGGTGGGCGATAGAGTAATCACGAAGATGCCTAAATACAACATCAACTGGAACGTCACGAGAGCTTGCAATCTACGGTGCAAGCACTGCTATTATGACGCAGCCACGCCTTTAGAAGATGAACTCAGCACAGAGCAAGCATATGCA
>JAUXGS010000212.1 GCA_030621945.1 Methanosarcinales archaeon
CTGCTCATATCCTAATATCGTGCATTCCTTGAACGCACGCAAGGTTTCTTCCCGCGTTACCTTATGATCTTGATGCGTATCATAAGACGAAGGTGTGAAGACCGTATCTGGCTGCAATTCCGCCCTTATCTCTATCAACGTGTCCAGTATCTCCTGCCTCAACCTCGGAAATTCACGCACCTCATACTCATAAAGTAACAAATTACGTTCTTTTATACCTAAAACTCCGGTCGCTTTTTTTACTTCTATTCTCAAAATGTCCTCGGGATACTCTTCCGGGACCGACTTCTCACAGCTCGATAACGCAGCGTAAAACACTTCCTTGCTCTCTTCTACAAATCTCGCTATACTACCTCCGCAGCCAAGCTCTCCATCATCCGTATGCGGGCTCAATATCAAAATTCGCTTAAACATTCTTCCTTTTCCTATTCTTACACATCCCCAAAGGGTCTATTTCCTCGTTATGCTCCTCAAGCACCTTCACATTCCTGTAAATTCGGGGCACTCTCTCATCTCTATAAATAACATCCTTCATTATCCTATAAAACTCTCCTGACTCTATATCTAAATCGGCAAGCGCATTCTTCCAGGTTTCTGAAACGGCTTCAAAGCCAACTGAAACAAATATGTCGAGCATCGAGGGTGTGAGCGAGAAGACATTGCCTGCAATTCTCGTCTGCGTATCGGTGTTTATGTAATACCCCTTGTATTTCCGGACGAGCTTCTTGCTCAATCCTGAATTTCTTAGTATCTCGGTAAGTTCCTCTCTCTTCTCTATCATCTTTAAGATAACTCCCTCTTCGCCTAACATGAACATATCTTCAATACTCAAATCAAAAACCTTCTTCAGCTCGTTTAGCACGGATTCGTGCATCACACCCAGATAACAATCCCGGCCAACCCATACCAAAGTCAAAGGCAAGTTGAAACCCATTTGCCTTGAAATCTCATTGGAAATGCCTCCATATCTCAAGCTGCCACCCGCACCTGAGATGAAGAGCACAGTGCCTAAGCCTTCGGAGAACACAAGATTCCTCGTAACTGCATCCGTGCTCACGTTCTCAAAGTGCTTTTTCAATTCTTCAAGGCTTAGTTCATGCCTATTACCGCATGCCAGACATTCTCCACTGCATACAAGGGAACTCGCATCCACCACAGCAAGCGGAACTTTACCGCCACAACCACAATGATACCAGAAAGGAACAGAATTCTCGTTACAATAACCTATATCCCCTAACCCTCTTCTGTTTACGATTTCATTACGCAGCCTGTTGAACCTTTCGAGCTCAGAAATTATTCTCACCCATTCATCCACGAAAAGTCCGTCACGCTGAACGTCTGAATATCTGAAGAACAGCACATCCAACCCCAAAATGCGATTACACACCCTTGAAAACAATATGGCATTCACATCAGAAAAGCTCTTCCCAAGTTCGTAGCTCCGCCACATTTCCTCCATGAACCGTTCGAGGTTTTCCTTTGCATCAGCCCTATTTTCATTCACCGCTTTCCCATAAAACGCTTTTATTCTCTCCAGCTCCTTCGACCATGCCTCTTCCGAGGGCTTTTCAATGCTATCAAACCTCTTCCACCTGTCACTGCCAGAAATCTTGAATCCTATTGTCTCAAAACCATCTTTCGTCATCGCGGGAATCCTATTCTGATATATCCATTTTGCGGTACAGAGATTATAATCGGCAAATCCAAATACCGGTATACATTCCCTGCCCGTATCAAATGCAAAAAGCTCTTTATCAAAGAAATCCAGCAGAAATGCCTTCCTCCAGACTCCCGCGTAAGGTAAGAAGTTAGGTTGATGTCCCGATTCCAGCACAAGCGTTCCCTTTGTTATCTCTCTATTAAGAATGTGCTTTACCACTTCATAAGTACCAGCATCGCGGTGGAACTTTGCTGCAAGCTCTTTTATCCTTTTTAAATTCGCTACCTGCTTCTCTTTTAATTCGCTTCGAGATACAAGCAGTGAAATGAATTCAGTTTTTCTCATCATCTTTATCTCTTTCTCTTTTTTTCTTCATCTCCTCCTTCTCTTTTATCAGAATGAGTAATATTTCCACCCCCCAGATAAGTCCTGCAAATGTAGTAAGTATGAAAAGCGCCAGGATTATGTTCACCGCAGTTGTCGGGATGTGCAAGACCAAATCTATGAACAGCGTTGTTAAG
>JAUXGS010000151.1 GCA_030621945.1 Methanosarcinales archaeon
CTCTTGTAGCCGTTGTTGACGACACCACCTATAACATCGTATCCAGAATAGACCTGAATAGCGGGAATAAACTTCGAGAGCATGTTATTCGTTTCGTCCGATTCGGCTATCTTTCCATTACTTCCATCGTCTGGACAGGTTGGACAGTCAGTGCAGTTGCAGTCCGCAGTCACGTTTATCCAGAACGCCTCAGATGTGTACGGAAATTCTGACATAACCGAAGAGAAATTCTCACAAGTTGGCGTCCAGTAAGTGTAGACCGTTGTGTTCTCACCTGCTGCCAACTCGGCCACTGCCACACACCCTATTTTGTATGTAGTTGCGCTGTTCCTAACCGCGAAGCAAACATTAAATGCTCCTGCTAGTTGGTTTCCCTCGTTGCTCACCACTGCAGTGACGTTATTGCTCTCATTAATGTAAGCCCGAACTATATCGTCGCCACGTGTATCACCGAGATTTATGGTGATACTGGTCACGTTCAGGTCAGGCTGCTGTGCCGCTGCTCCCTCTATCAATGCTACCACAGCTAATAGTGCGATAGCAACTATAACAACACTATTCTTCCAATTTTTCATTTTTCTTCTTTTACCTCCATCATCTCTTCCCTTTATTTATCTTTGTAAGATATAAATCCGTTTTGTTGATACTCTTTATAAACTTTGTTATATAAACATCGCTAAATATAAGACCAATATCCCGATAGGTAGAGTTTTTACCGTATTAAGAAAATAAAGTGTTACTTGCTCTGTGCTTTCTCATTTAAAAGACTCCTCATAACCCTCCTCTATCTATATCTGCCTCAAAGCATCCAGAGGGCTCAATCTCGCCGCTCTCCTCGCAGGATATAACCCCGACACAATCGAAAGAACCAGCGAAATAGCGAATCCCACCGCCAATATCGAAGGAGTGATTACGGTGATACTACCTGATTGTAGGCTTGCACCCAATTCGCCACCAAGTGTACTTACCAGGAACGGTTTACCTACAAGATCTATCAGTACGGAAAAGCCAATACCGAGCAGATCACCCAAAATTCCGCCCATAACTCCTATAATTAGACATTCCGCAAGGAAGATCTTCATAATATCCAAATCCGATGCGCCCAAAGCCTTTGACAGCCCTATCTCTTTCGTTCGCTCGTAAACCGAGATGATCATTGTGTTCACCACCATAAGAGCACCAACAACGAGCGAAATACCTGAAAAAAAGCCTAAAACCAGCGTTACTGCCACCATTAATCTGTTCACTTCGTCAATCACATCCTGCGCAGATTGTGCGTTCAACCCAATTTCCTTTATCTTCTCCCGTACAGAAGCTACAAAAGCAGGGTCATCTACTTTTACCAATAAGCCATCATACGCATCCTTCTCATCCATCTCCATCGCTTTCGTGATACCTACTAACACCTGGTTGTCATGCTCATCACCTGCTGATTCCAGTATACCCACGATTTTAACTACTGTACTTTTATCCCGTGGAGGCCCTTCCTCTCCATACAGCCGGATTTTAGCACCGAACTCATCGCCAACTCCTAAATCCTCTACCACTGATAATCTCTTTGCAACATCGTAGCCCAGCACAATCTGGGTATAGTTGCTATGCGTACTCTCATCAAACCAATTTCCTTGCTCTAATTGCAGATTACTATGAATAACTCTGTATTCTGGCGTAACCCCCTTAACCGCAAGATAAGTATTATTCTGCGTGACGTACGAGTCCTTCACGTATGGAGCCACAAATAAAACGCGCGCCTCCTGTCTAATCGCTTTGATTTTTGATTCTGTGATTAATGTAACGTTTCCCGCTTCTGCACCTGCCGAAACCTCTATCGTGGTGAGATCATGTGAAGCTTTGATTTGCTCAACCGCCTGAACACGAATTCCCTCGCCCAGAGCTGTTACGCCAATTACCGCCGCAACACCGATGGCTATACCCAGTACGATAAGAAACACCCTCAATTTCCTCCTCCTCAACTGCCTGCCCGCCAGAGCAAATAACTCCATCATCGTTCCTGCTGCTGAATCCTCCCATCCAATATCCTGATTACCGTGCCCATCTTCTTCGCTGATTCAAAATCATGTGTCACCATTATGATAGTCATCCTCTCTTCATTGTTTAAACGCGTGAGCAGATCCAATATGCTTCTCCCCGTCACGGAGTCGAGGTTCCCAGTAGGCTCGTCAGCTAATATAAGCTTTGGGCCGTTGGCAAATGCTCTTGCTATTGCTACTCTTTGCTGCTCACCGCCAGAGAGTTCAGAAGGAAGGTGATTGGCACGTTTCTCCAGACCTACCAATGCCAATAACTTCATTGCCTTCTCTTTTCGCTCGCTTTTTGACTTTAGCGGTTTATTGAAATACATAGGGTACTCCACGTTCTCCACCGCATTCAACGCAGGTATCAAATTGAATGTTTGAAACACAAAACCCAAAAATTTCCTACGCAATATCACCAATGACCTCTTATTTCTATAATCCACCTGTGCACCATCCAAAAATACCTCGCCCTTCGTTGGTGAATCCAGACATCCGATAATATTTAAAAACGTAGATTTTCCAGACCCAGAAGGACCTACAATTGAAATAAACTCGCCTCCTTCTATTTTCAAGTCTACACCTTCTAATGCAACTACTTTCTCCTTACCCATCCAGTAGTATTTTGTTAGCCCCTTGGTCTCAACGGTCATTTTCGTTTTGTCTCCTCGTTTTCCGCTATCTTCTCCACGACCAGCACCGCATTTGTTACCATCATGTAATCATGATTATCCTGAATCGCCGCAAAGTTGTTCGAAGGTTTCAGATAATCTGTAACATCTCGCTGGTCAACTCCTATTTGGACAGCATCGTTCGCAATATAAACATTGCTCCAAGCTCCTCCGCCGTATCCAAACAATAGTCTGACCAACTGCTTTAGGAACGGAAGCTTGCTGAGCCATCCGCTTTCCTCATTAAAGTATAAGCGATTATGCGCGGTCTCTCCGCCTGAGCCGTATCCACTTGAAGGAGCAACGGTTATTAAATGCGCTTTTCTTACTGTTTTTACGTCTATCTCTCCGTCAAAGTAAATCTTACTGGTCGCCATCTCCGGCGTGATTCCATATTCGGCATATATCATGTCGCAACCTTCGTTGACCCAATATTCGATGTACGGGCAATCCAGATCTTGATCCTGGCACTCGTATATCACCAATAACCCGATTCCCTGAACACAAAACGTGCTTCCATTCGCATCCACATTCTTTACGGTAACCGAATAAGAATAAGAATAAGAATCACCGACTTGATTTGTTTTGGTCATATTTAAATTGCAATCGTAAACATTAACACCAGAAAAGTAATCATAGCTTCCCACAAACCCCTTCGTATCCGTATAGGTTGTGACAAAGCTCAGAACTTC
>JAUXGS010000008.1 GCA_030621945.1 Methanosarcinales archaeon
CTGGGGAATGTTGGTCCTGGTTTTGGTATTGTATCAGCCAATTATGCGTCTGTTCCCACCATAGGGAAAATCATTTTGTCCTTGTGCATGTGGATAGGACGGTTAGAACTCTTTACCGTTTTAGTTCTGCTGACACCAGCGTTTTGGAAGGGATGAAGTGCTGCTCACTCAGGTTGTGGGAACATTTGGCTTTCTCAAAAAGAAATATTAAACCATCTATTATTCCCTCTTACAATCATTACTGAGCCTATTATCTTTGGTCCCGCAATTAAAAAATCTTTTCACGTGTGAAAAGAGAACTTATCGCATCCACTTCCTTAGTCTTCGCGAATATCGTTACGAGATCGCCTGCTTCGATGATTGCATCGCCTGTCGGCAGGATTATATCACTATTCCGCTCTATCGCCACCACGATCCCTTTTTTTATATTCAATTGCGACAACTCTTTTCCCGCGGCACGTGAATTCTCAGCGACAACAACCTCAAATATCTCTGCTTTTCCCCTACCAATCATAATAAAATCTTTTATCCTCGGTCGTTTCGCCGAAAGATAAAGATGCCGTGCAACGGTCATGTCAGGATTTTCAAGCATGGAGACATCCGCTTTCTTGAACATCTCCACATGTTCCTCTTGATTCACGATGGCAATGGTATTTTTTGTACCCAACTCTTTTGCCGTTAGCGCCATCATCAAATTATCAGCATCGTCCGAAGTAGTAGCGATGAGCACATTTGCTCTTTGCGCATTCGCTTCCTCTAAGGTTGATTTCTCCGTGGCATCACCGACAATCGTTAAGACATCGTATTTTTCCGAGATCTCTCTGCATCTCTTCTCATCCTCATCTATGACCACCACGTCATTCTTGTCCTCTGTCGCGATACGCACCAGATTCTTTCCTATTCCGCCCAACCCTACTATTATCAGATACACGCAGATATAGCACCTCTCTCTTATCGTTTCTTTTGCATTAATAATATCAGTTTCTATTTTTTCTTTAATTTCTCTTTTATAAATCTCAATCCCTCTTCGCGGGCTTTTTCCACCAATTCTATATTTATACCACCGCCCTGTGAGATCGTCGCGGTTCCACCACCACCGCCTCCGTATTTCTCGGAAACATGCTGTAACCACTCAGTAGCATTTATCCTGCTACTCAAATTAGCTGGAACTTCATAAACTACAGTAGCATTTGAACCACTAATGAGCATCGTAGGGTAACCTTCTTCTACGAGCCGTGATGATATGTTTCTCAACTCTTTCTGATTAGCGTCTGGCAACACCGCCGCGATAACTTTCACACCACTTATTTCTTGTGCTTGTCCCTTCACTCGCTCGAGTTCAAGATCCGCGATCTCACCGCGTAATCTCTCTTTTTCCTTCCTTAACTGTTTCCACTCCTCGAAGAACCGTTCAACCACTGAAGGAAGCTTCTCTGGTGGCACTTTTACTGTAGAAGCTGTCTTCCTTATCAGCTCTTCCTGCGCTTGTATCGCCTCGATCGCAGCTTCTCCTGCTGCATATTCTAATCTCGCGATACCGTCTTGTATTCGCTCAGTGCGCAATATTTTTATTGGACCACACTCGCCCGTCTTTGAAAGATGTGTGCCGGCACATGCCTGCACGTCTTCATCCTCGCCAATTCGCACAATCCTTATCTTCTTACCGATGGGCACGCCACCCTGATAAATACTGGAGCCATATTTCTGCTCCGCTTCATTACGATCCACAAAACTCGTACTTATTTCTAAGTTTTCCATGACCGTCTTGTTTGCAAGCATCTCTATCTCTCTTCGTTCAGCATCGGAAATCCGTTTGAAGTGCGCGATGTCGATTCTCGCCCTCTTTTCTCCTTTCTGCGCGCCCGCTTGCCAAACATGGTCTCCCAGTACTTTCCGCGCTGCACATACTACTATATGCGTTGCGGTATGGTGCTTTGTATGTGCGATTCGCCGAGTGGGATCTATGTGACCCGATACAGTGGCTCCTTTGCTTATCTTCCCATTCTCTATTTTATGAAGAACAACACCCTCGACTTCCTGCACATCCACTACCTTTACGCTCGCTGCACTGCGCTCACCTTTCGTCACTAAAGCAAAAAAGCCGGTATCCGCAGGTTGACCGCCACCTTCAGGGAAGAATAGCGTCTTGTCTAATATGACAGACTCATCAACTACGTCCAAGACCGTGGCTTCGAAATCTATCGCAGATGGCTCTTCGTAATACAACTTTATCGTCGCTGGAATTGCCTTCGTCTTTTCTTTCATGCTTTCTACAAACGGTTCCACCTCGTCCTTTCTCTCCTCGCTGTGCATACGCGCAACTAACGTATAAAAGTCCTCTGGAACATCAACATTCACTTCACTGCCTGCTTTCAAATCTGTTATGTTTGATACCACGTCTTTAACAAATTCCGGCGGTAGACCATGCGTATCGTATAAATTGATGAGTCGTTCGAGGTGTATTTTTTTATCCGCTTTATCTTTATATTCCTTTGCGAGCTGCTGTATGATTCTTTCTCCTTTTAAAAGTGTCTCATCATATCTACTCTTCTCGAGCGAGACGATTTCAACAATTCTGTCCACGGAAGTTTCCAATTCCGGAAAAGAATTTCTGAGCGTTTTTATCTGCAAGAGCACTATTTCCTCCAAGGGTGTTTCTATCTCCAGGAATTTTAACATCCTGAAGGTTCTCCTCAAGACCAACCTTGCCAGATAGCCCTCTTTCGCATTTGAAGGCACTATACCATCCGCGAGCATGAAAGCCAAGCATTTTGTATGGTCAGCAACAGCATAGATTGTTTCTATCGGTTCCAATATATTTGTGAGAGATTCAAGAGAAATCCCCAACTTTTTCGCTATCTCTCCCCTTTTCAGAGATCCTGACAAACTTGCATGCGTTATAATTAGCTCTCGATGCTTCTCTAATGGGTGCTCAATCCCCGCTGCATTTACCAATTCCTTTATCAACTCGGGGAACATCGCATCATAGACCGTAGGAGTACCCTTCGAAGCCCATACAAATCGTTCCAGGCCGTACCCGGTGTCTACGATGTACGTGTCCATTTTCCGATATTGCTGTCCTTCTATGTTTATGTCACCACGAGGAGATAGTTCGAGATCCATGAAGACGAGTGTAGCAAGCTCTAACCCACCAGTGATGACTTCGAGACAGGGTCCCGCATTTCCTCCCCCCATCCACGGAGCTTCCTTATACGTTACGCTCTCCATATCTACACCAACTTGCTTCAGAAACTCATCGCAATACTTCACGGTCTCATTCTTCCAATATATTTCCTCCACGCCTCTCTTATTGAATGCATGATGCCCCATCATCTCGAACGCGGTTAAGTGCCGGCCACTCTTCCCGATGGATTCGAGATCTTCAAGCCGTATGCAGGGTTGCGAAATGACGAGGGGGTTTGCAGGCGGCGGGACTTTGCCCGAGGTTACAAAAGGTTGAAAATCAGCAATAGAAGCGATGGTGAGGTAGATATCATCTCGCCATCGTGCCACTACAGGATACCTTCCCAGTCTCGTGTGCGAATGCTGTTCAAAGAAAGATAGGAATAGTTCTCGTATCTCGTCCGGACTTCTCTCTTTGAAAATGGGCGTGCCTATAAACGAATAAATCTCACAGGGGGCATCACCACATGTCTTTCTCTCTTTGTCACGAGTCCAAAAGTACGAGCTACACTTCCCGCATTTCTTCCTTATGAACTCATTCTCCTCGAAGTATTCGATGTCGTATTCCACATTAATCATTTTATTTTATGCACATGGGGAGAGAGACTTAAAAAGTTTTTTGTTTTCTCTTTCACCACCTCTCGTTTTTATTTTCTGTATTTTTTGTATCAATGTTGCAATGGAGCTTTAGATTATCGTGTAAGAATCAGCAGTTGCCTTAAAACCTTTTCTTACTGAGAAAACATTTATCACAATAAAGATGCACGGGGTACTTTCAGGCGAAAAAGTCATAGTAGCAGGGTCAGAAGCAGATAGTTTTGAGTTCCGGGGTTACGGAAGGAAAAAAAGAGAAGGTGTAAAAGGGGAACGAGAGTATAAATTAAAGCTATCAGTGGAAGAGGCTGCTTTTTTGCTTGAGGCGGGGAAGATAGTAATAAAAAAGGATAAAGAATCAGAGTTAACGCTTGAAGATTTTTTTAAGCATGCGTTAGATATCTATCCGAACTTTGGGGCGAGATATATCGTCTACAAGGACTTGAAGGAGCGCGGCTATGTGGTGCAGCCCGGAAAAGTTGACTTTTGGCTCTATCCTCGTGGAGCCAAGCCAGGCGCGAAGCCTGCACGGTACTTCATCCGCATTCTATCTGAGCGAGAATTTTTATCCATGAAGGAGTTGGGAGCTATCCTTGTTTTAGCGCGTAACATGAGAAAGGAGCCCATTATTGCAGTTGTAGATGACGAGAGCGACATCACTTACTATGAGGTGAAGGAAGCAAAGTTTGACGTGATTGAGAAGCAAGAGGAGCAAGAAGCTGCAAAAAGAGAAGGTAGCGGAAAGGGTAAAGCATTTTTGCTTGTGGACAAGGTAGTTCTATGGGATGAGGTTTTAGCTGTTAGGCTTTACAAAAACGATTTTTACGGCAATTTAACGAAGGAGAAACGGCTGCTGCTTTCGCTGGTTGAAGCGGCTTATTTAATAAAGAAAGGGCTGCTGGAGCTGAGTTTCGAGCAGTTCGTCGAGCACGCAGCCACCATAGAAAGCGATTTTAAGGATAAATACGCGGTTTACGAGGATTTGAGGGAGAAAGGGCTGATATTAAAAACAGGTTTTAAATTTGGCTCACATTTCAGGGTGTACAGGGCAACAAACCAGAAACATTCCAGAGATTTAATTCATGTGCTTCCCGAAGAGCATGTTTTTTCAATGCCTGAGTTAGCACGTGCGATAAGATTGGCACATGGCGTGAAGAAGCGAATGATATTTTCGTTTAAAGAAGGAGAGGAAATTAGATACATAGATATAGGAAGGATGAAATTATAAGGGAAATGTCTGCTAATAAGCAGTATTTCTCTACGGGAAAGTTTTTATAGGGGCAAATCCCCATTTATTTGCAGTGACGCAAAATGGTATTGAGTATAGGGGAAAGGATAAAGGGGTTCTTGTTCAGTCCTTCGGATACCTTCGACGCCTCCATGGAAGACACGGTTGGTGATGCGTTCAAGTACTACGTCGTTATTCTGGCGATATATGCGGTGCTTTCTGCAATTATAGTTGCAGTAGCATTTTCGCTGTTCGCAGGAATATTAGGAACGTTTGGTGTACGCACGATGACATTTGGAGCAGCAATGGGTCCTTTGGTCGCGGTAGGCGTTTTTGTCGGTGTACTCGTTAGTGGAATAATCGGCGTTTTCATTGGCGGACTCTGGCTCCATATCTGGGTATATCTCGTTGGCGGTAGAAATGGCATAGAAGAGACGATAAAAGCAGTGATTTACGGAATGACTCCGAGCCTTCTCCTGGGATGGATCCCAGTGGTAGGCTTCATCGCAGGGATATGGGCGCTTATCGTGGAAATCATCGGCGTAAGACAACTTCACGAGCTCTCTACCGGAAAGGCAGTTCTCGCAGTAATCATTGCAATAATCATACCTGCAATCGTCATCGGAGTAATATGGGCCACGTTTATTGCAACGATGCCAGGACCTGTATTCCAGGGACCGACAGGACCAGGATTTGGGGGATTTTAATAATCCTCCCTCTTTTTTTACCTTATTTCACCTCAACTTCACCGCAGTCCCGTATGCAAGTATCTCCGCGGCACCGCTCATCACCATGGAGGTCATAAATCGAAGATTCACGACCGCATCAGCGCCCATTTCCTCTGCCTTCTCTACCATTCTTTTCAATGCGATTTCCCTCGCCTCGCTCATCATCTCCGTGTACTCTTTTATCTCACCGCCGACAATCGTTCGAAAACCAGCGGCTATATCCTTCCCGAGATGTTTCGCTTGAATTACATTTCCTTTCGCCAGCCCTAAAACCTCTACTATATCCTTACCCGGAACAAAATCCGTATTTACCACTATTACGTTCATGGTCTCAAATCCTCCTCATCTATCTCCTCTTTCATCTTTTTCCAGTCTTTGTATCGTTCAATGCCCATTGTTATTATTAAAATAGCAGCACCGATGCCCATCAGCACCATGCTGACTTTCATTCCAAATAGTATCGTAGATTCCTCTACCTTTTGATAAAAAAGCGGATACATGCTATACCCCCCCATAATTACCATTCCCACGAGAAATACTGCAATACCCACCCACTTTACTGCGTTCATCGTTTCAATGCCTCCAATCCAATACAACTATCTCAAACTCTTCCGGCAAATCCGCCTTACGAAGCACAAGCCTCTTCTCCCTTCTCACCCTCTTCTTGCCTTTCAGGAATTTGTCCTCCTTTTGGATGTTCAACCGCAGAGGTGGTGTTTTATAATGCATAGGGATCGCTATTTTTGGTTCTAACTGTCCCAGCACTTCGTTAGCACCCTTTGCATCTATGGTATACACACCACCGATGGGTATAAACAGGATATCTATCTCTTTTTCCTTGATGCTCCTTAACTGGCTCGCTTCCAAAACGTGCCCTAAATCGCCTAAATGACATAATCTCAGTTCATCAACATCAAACAAAAACACGGTATTCTCTCCTCTTTCTGCTCCGCTTGACGTATCATGGTACGTTTTAACCCCGTAAAACCGCATCCCTTTACAAATATGCTCCCTGACACCCTTCACCACTTCTGGCTCGCCTGTTATTGCAGCTACATTGTTATGGTCGCGATGCTCGTGGCTAACGGCAACGATATCCGCCGTTAGTTCTGGCACTGGATACCCATAGCTTTCATCATAGGGGTCTGTCACTATTACTATCCCAGCTTCGCTTGTTATCTCAAAACAGGAGTGCCCATGCCACTTTATCTCCATTTCTTATTCATCTCCCGTTCCTTTCTATTAGATTGTCTCTGATAGTATTTGAATTTTGTTGTTATTCAGAGTATAAAGGGCACTTAACGAACGAATATAGATAATGCTGCGGTTTTAAAATTCCTTCTCACCGCTTTTTTAATATCCGCTTCTTCAACCCCTTTCAACCCGTCTACTCGGTTAATACTACCGACTTTGTACCTGCATCGAAGTACCCATCATCATAATAATTAGTAAGCAGGTACAACGCTTCCTTTAGTTTTAAAGCGCAATACGGTACTTTTAGTGCTGCAACCTCTTCGTCAGTTCGCTTATTCACCAGCATCATTTTTAAAGACCCACTGTCTTCGAGTGTGGATGGGTCCGTTATTACCACATACGAGCATTATGGCCATATAAGCCTTTTGGGTACGTTTCCACTGGAGATCGTTTTAGAAGATTTATTAAAGGATGAAATAGTTGAAATTATATCTGCGAGAGGTGGACGTTAACAACGATGGGGAATTACAAAAATCCAGGTAAGCAAATGAAATTCGACGAGCTATTTCGGCTGCTAAATTTTTGTAAAACGATACAAACGGAGGGGACAGACCCGTTCGACCTGGATGTCAAAAGGTTTCTTGAAACGCTGAAGCATTATCATAAGAAGTGGAAGTCGTTAGAGGATCTGCTTTTAGACGCCGATGCGATAGCTGAATTGGCAAAGATAATCGAATTGCAAGGTAAATGGATAAAAGACCGCTCCTCTTCGTTTTATATAGACCCCGTGTTACTGGAACTCAAACTCAAAATGCTGGAACCCCAGCAGTTAGCAACGGCATTCTTCAAATCATGGCATCCAATCATATCTCTTGACAGAATCACTCCACAGAGGCTGACAGAGGGGCTGGCTTATTGGAACGCTCTATTACCCCTTGGTGAGCGGGATGATGAATTCCCGCTTCCGTCTGCGGTCGAATCAACATTTGACATAGAGGATTTAATTGAGTTGAACATCTTATCCGAGACCGAGTTCGACGATGCAGTACAAGCAGTTTTAAACGAGCTTGAGGAGCGTGGCCGAATCGAATATCATGCTTTTATTTATGGTGCTTCATTCGAAACGAGTGTAAAAAAGGCGTATCTGACAAGTTATCTGGTAAACGAAGGAAAAGCAGAACTCGATATAAACCCCTTAGAAGAAGAAGTGTTTATTTCTCCGAGTTATACCAACGTCAATGCCCAAGCACATCACACTCAGAGCAGGTCTATACCCGTTTCGTTAAGCTATGAGGATTGGTTAAGATGGAGAGTGAGACAGAAGAGGAATTAAGGACAAGGACAGAACGGAAAGTAAAGAAAGCAGCCCAGTTATTGTTCTTCAGACAGCATAGAATCCCCGGAGTTAAAGGCTGGGAGCTTAAAAAGGCATTGGGTGAGGATTACGTAGAAGTAATCGCAGTTTTAAATTCCGTTCTCGATACGCTTGGCATGGAAGTAAAACGAATAGGCGAAGAGGGAGGAGAAAGAGAAGGGGAAGAAAAAAAAGCTGAACGCGACAGGTTTATGATTGTGCTCAAAAGTCCTGTGATTGAAAAGGCTTCTGGTGAAAGGATAGATAATATCGCAATGCTCTCTGCTACGTTAGCTTATATAATCTCAAAGCAGGGCAAAGTGCAGAGGAAAGCGGTAGAGGATTTTTTAAGCGATAAATTCCCTAAACAGAGAGTTTACTTCGCTCTGGACAGGTATATCAAGCAAGGCTATGTGGGTGAAGATGATAAAGCATTGTATATCGGATGGAGGACACGAGCGGAAGTGGATAGGAAAGCCCTGTTAGATTTGATTTTGACTTAATCTTTCCATTTTGGTGATATATCGAGAGTACTCCGTAGATGCCCCCTTTTGCGTGGACCAACGGTCTCCTCTACGGCAGCCACATTCGTTTCTACACCCAGTATCTAAAAGTTATGTGTATCATTTCTTATTTAACAGTAGGTATAGAGACAGACACTCTTGAAAGAAATGAACGAGAACGAATACGTACAGCATTTCACCGAACTCGTGGAGCTGGAACGAGAGGAACAGATGAGGCTGCATGAAGAGGAGATGCGAAGACTTAGTGGTCGGGAGCGGGAAGAGAAAGGCAGGGCTTTCCTGAAGATGAAAGGGAAATCTCAGGACCTGGGATTGGGCGGAAAGCACTTAGTCCGATTTCGGAAACAAAACGCTGATTTGACTCTGCCAGATAGTGAAATAGAAGTGGGAGACCTCGTTTTGGTGAGTAAAGCAGGCACAGCCCCATGGGATGACGATAATCCGACTGGGACGGTTGCGGAGAAGACTTTGTATTCTATTACGGTTGCGTTTGACGATGCGCCACCGGGCTTTGTTTATCGAAAAGACCTTAGAATTGACCTTTTTGTAAATGACATCACGTTTCAACGTATGATTGAAGCTTTAAAGAAATTTAAACGACTGCCAAGGTGGCGAAAGGATAAATTGCTTGGTAATACACCGCCTGGTTTCACCAAGGTAAAAGAGATAGAATTCTGTAATGAGGAATTGAACGAAAGCCAGCAAGAAGCGGTTTTGCGGTGTTTAGCGGCACATGATTTCTTCCTCATTCACGGACCGCCGGGAACAGGGAAGACGATAACCTGCATAGAAGTTATAGCACAACTTGTCAAGCGTGGCTATAAGGTTTTAGCCGCTGCAGACTCTAACGTGGCGGTGGATAACATAGTAGAACGCTTGGATAAGCTCGGTGTGGAAGTGGTGCGAATAGGGCATCCTGCACGTGTGATTCCTTCTTTACGGAGAAGAAGCTTGGACTATCTGGTTCAGGAAGATCCTGATTATATCAAGGCGCAAGAGCTTAGAGAGCAAGCGTATGAGCTAAAAGAGCGAATGAAAGGATTTATCGTGCCTGAAATGCGATGGAGAAGGGGCTTAAGTGATGACGCGATAATGCAGCTTGCACGAGAAGGGAGAGCAGTACGGGGTATACCAGCGGCAAAACTGAAGGGCATGCAGAAATGGCTAACGGTGAAGCAGCGGCTAGATAAATTATTCGGCATGGCGCGTGAACTGGAAGAGAGCGCGATAGATAGAGTTATCAAGTCTGCGGAAGTAATTTGTGCGACGAACAGCACCGCGGGTTCTGAGATACTCAAAAGCGCGAAGTTCGATTTTGCTGTTATTGATGAAGCAACGCAGTCCACCGAGCCTTCCTCTTTGATCGCGGTGCTCAAGGCGAAGCGGTTTATCATGGCAGGCGACCACAAGCAGCTTCCACCTACGATCTTGAATGAGGAAGCAGCGAGAGGGGGTTTGAGCAAGAGTTTATTCGAGCGGCTTTTGCAGTTGCACGGTGACCGGATACGGGTGATGCTTGAAGTCCAGTATAGAATGAACGAAGAGATAGCGTCATTCCCGAATAAGGAATTTTACGAAGGGAAGCTGCAGGCGCATGAACAGGTGAAAAGGCAAAATCTTACGGATATACTCCCGAAATCGAAATTAATAGATGAAGAGGTAAAACCATTTTTGTTTATTGACACGCGAGGCAGTGATGAGTTCAGGGAACGAGTAAGAAGAGGCTCGACGTCGAAAGAGAATGTAGGAGAAGCGAAATTGGTTAAGGATATTGCTGAACGCTTGTTAAGTCTGAGTATAGCACCAGAGGAAATAGCAATTATATCGCCCTATGATGACCAAATTGGACTTATTAGAACGATGCTTCGGGTGGACGGATTGGAGATAAAGACGGTAGACGGGTTTCAGGGCCGGGAGAAGGAGGTTGTTATTGTATCCTTTGTAAGGAGTAACAAATCAGGGGAAATAGGATTCCTCAGAGATTTAAGAAGGCTTAATGTCTCGATAACGAGAGCGAAGCGGAAGTTGGTTTTAATCGGGGATTCCACTACGCTTGAACGCAATGGCTGTTACAAACGGCTTATTGAGTCCGCAAAGGAACGAGGAGCGTATAAGAAAACCTAAATTGTTGACACAGATTAACGCAGATTAACGCAGATGATAAAAATCAACAATGTTCACCCTAAATAAATCCGTGTAAATCAGTGTTAATCTGCGTCTTAAAGAGAAGGCAGTTATACTTTATATACAAATAAAAAGAGAAAAGAGGTGAAAGACCCATATGCTCGAGTTTGAGATACGGCACAAGGACTTAATGGGAAGAATAGGGAAGCTTCAAACACCGCATGGATCCATAGAGACGCCGACGATAATGCCGGTAATAAACCCTAATCTCATGTCTATCGGGGCGGAGGACATGAAGCAGTACGGCGCCGAGATGCTCATTACAAATGCGTATATAATTTATCGTAAGAGGGATTTGCGCGAAGCAGCGGTTAAAAATGGCATTCATTCACTTTTAAGATGTGAAATGCCCATAATGACTGATTCGGGCTCTTACCAGCTCTATGAGTATAAAGACGTAGAGGTGGGCAATAGGGAAATACTGGAATTTCAGCAGAGTATCGGCTCTGACGTATGTGTGCCTCTGGACATACCGACTCCGCCGTATGCGAAGATAGAAAAAGCAAAGGATGATTTAGAGGAGACAATGCGAAGGATGCGAGAAGCACGCAGGATCGTTCAGAATAACCCACTTGCAGGAGTGGTGCAAGGCTCTACTTTTGTAGACTTACGGGCGGAGAGTGCCAAGCGTGTTGCGGCCCTCGGTTTTGATGTTTATGCAATAGGGGGTGTAGTGCCTTTGCTGGCATCCTATACATTTGATAAACTGGTAGATATAATCGTGGCATCGAAGATGAACTTACCGCTGAATGCTCCTGTTCATCTCTTCGGCGCCGGACATCCCATGATTTTTCCGTTAGCTGTTGCGTTAGGCTGCGACCTCTTCGACTCCGCAGCGTATGCGCTTTACGCAAAAGGGAAGCGATATATAACGAGTGAGGGAACGAGGAAAGTGGAGGATTTACAGTATCTCCCCTGTGCCTGTCCGGTGTGTTCCTCGTACAGCGTAAAAGAGCTAAAAGAGGACGTGGATGTACTGGCTGCGCATAATTTGTGGGTTACGTATGAGGAGATGCGAATAGTGAAGCAGAGCATCGTGGAGCGAAACCTCTGGGAACTCTGCGAGCGAAGATGCAGGGCGTATCCCGCGTTGCTGAACGGTTTGAAGCAAATGACGAAATATTCTGCGTTGATTGAGAGATACGATCCCGGGACAAAACATCCTTTCTTTTATCTCGGTGAAAGTTCTGCATACAGACCCGAAGTGCTGAGATACTCTAGCAGGCTGGACAGGTTCACGTTATCAGGAAACGTCTTGATAACAACAATTCCTATCTCTCAAGAAATAAGCGTTATCGAAAACGAACGGTTTGACCACGTATTTTTTGTGAAACCACCGTTTGGACCGTATCCCGTCGAATTAGAGGAAAGTTATCCGGTGGGGCAGGCGGAAATACCTGCGGAAATAGACGCCGAGGCAAAGACGATCGCATTGCAAAATGTATTGAAACTTCTGGAGCTTAATAAAGGGGTGCGATTCGTGTTCCTCTATGACCATAAGTGGGACGGGCATCCGTTGATTGAAGAGATACGGAAGTATGCAGAGGTGAAAGCGGCTTTGCTACAAAAGTCTGAAAATCTGGTGACTTTAGGAGCAGACGAAAGAGTTTAGGAGCAAAAGCTACCCTTGATGAGTGAGGTGCCTGAGACGTTTATCGGCAAAGAAGGAGGGTTACCACTTGGGTTATCGAATGAAAGACGTAGGTGGCTTACGGCGATATTTAGAATAGTTTTCGTATAAAATTAATAATTGTGAATATATACTAGTAATTTCCCAATGATTATTTATACGGGGTAGGAAATAATA
>JAUXGS010000219.1 GCA_030621945.1 Methanosarcinales archaeon
AGATGCAGTGATAGGGATATAAGTATGGGTGAAGAAAAAGAGGTTGATAGCGCGGTTGTGAGCGATGAAGAGAGGGAGATGGAGCGAATAAGAGAGCGGAAGATGCGTGAGATGGAAGAGAAGGCAAAAGCGATGAAAGAGGGAGGAGAAAAGGGTGGGGAAGTAATAGACCATCCTATGGTGATAACCGACAGTACTTTTGTAGACGCGGTAAAAAAATATCCGTTGCTTGTCGTGGATTGCTGGGCTCCCTGGTGTGGTCCGTGCAAAATGATTGCACCAGTACTCGAGGAAATGGCGAAGGAATACGCAGGGAGAGTCGTGTTCGGGAAACTGAACGTGGATGAAAATCCGAGAATAGCTACGGAATACGCAATAATGGCTATACCCACGCTCTTCATCTTTAAAAATGGCGAGCCCGTGGATGTTATACAGGGAGCTCTGCCAAAGCCGTATTTGGAAGCGAGGGTAAAGGAATGTTTATGATCTTTTGAACGGCTTCGCCGTTCCATTGCTTATGTTAGCAATGTGAAAAAATGCTTTGCCACAGAAACGACGAATGCGTAAAATGTTGTCAGGTAGAAATGGCAAACAGAAGGAGTTAGAACTTGTGAGGCGGTTTGCCGATTTTGGATTCCATATCCATCCAGAGGCAATTGAACTGCTCGCGCACTACGATGGCAATGGAGAAAGCACCTGGCATTTCAACCTTGATGCGATAGCAGAAAGTGTGAGTAGATCGTTGGACCCTTCAATTTGTGTAATTTCTCCAGAGCAGATAGCGGACTTTATCAAAGAGAAAGGCGCACGAGATGATGAAAAAGAAAAGAAGATAGTCAAACAGCAGACGCAAGAGGAAGCGCCGACTATAATAAAATCGTTCCCTGAGCATGGTAAAGCTGCGGATCATAAAGATTTCTTACCACATTTCATTGACCGATATGAGCGAATAAGCGGAATATTAAAAAAGAGGGTAAAATGCGGGCAGATACGGTTTATAAAAAGTGGACAGGGTAGCGAAGATATTTCAGTGGTGGGAATGGTCTCTTCTATAAACAAAACGGCAAAAGGAAATATCCGGGTGGAATTGGAAGATCCTACCGGGAGCCTATCGGTCATCGTGCCACATCAAGAAGAGATAATCTCTGATGAGGTAATAGGTGTTACTGGTTTTTTAGCTAACGAGGGGTATTTTATTGCAAATAAGGTAATCCATCCAGATGTACCAATCTCATCGTCAACTTCACAATTACCGTTATCCTCTTCCGAACAGGAAAAGCAAAGGAAGAGGTCTGTATATGCAGTATTTATCTCTGATCTGCATGTGGGGAGCAACACATTTTTAGAAGAAGCGTGGGATAGTTTCGTGCAGTGGCTAAAAGAGAAAGCCGAACGCATAAATATTGCTTATCTGGTGGTTGCAGGCGATATTGCTGATGGAATAGGGATATACCCCGGCCAGGAGGACGATTTGTTAATTACGGATATTGAGGAGCAATACAAAGTAGCAGCGGGATATTTCCACGATTTACCTTCATATATACACGTCGTGGTAGCACCTGGAAACCATGATGCAGTTAGGGGTGCAGAGCCACAGCCGCCCTTGCCCGAGAACCTCAGGAAGTTATTTCCTGATACTACGTGCTTCGTGAGCAACCCCGCTTACATACGAATTGGTGGCAGACAGGTATTGATATACCATGGTCAATCTTATGACGATCTTGTCAACTCGGTATCGAGGCTGAGTTATTCAAAGCCGGAAGACGCGATGATAGAGATGCTGAGGAGACGACATCTTGCTCCTATATATGGAAATACCGTTTCTATTGTTCCCAGTGAGCATGACTATGGCGTAATTGATCAGGTTCCTGATATACTCCATTGTGGACATACGCATACCGTGGGTATTGCTAAATACCGGAACGTGCTCCTTATAAATTCCGGGACGTGGCAATCACAAACACCGTATCAAAAAAAGCGGGATATAACTCCTGTTGCAGGGTGTGC
>JAUXGS010000084.1 GCA_030621945.1 Methanosarcinales archaeon
ACGACAGGTTTCCCAGAATTTTCTTGTTTTCACATACCATGAGATGTATGGAGGGTATACACGTGTCAAATCCAATTCAATAACAGGGAAATCGTTTGTAACCACTGATCCTTCTAATTCTGGTGGTACAATTCCAGCCGAACCTTTTTGTGCCCATATACGATTTATGAGAAAATCATTTTCTTTAATCAAAAACATTCTTTTTGCTTGTATGTCGGAGCCACCTTTTGTCTCTCTCTCGTAAACACCCAAACCATATAACTTACAACCCACGGTCTTGTATTTTCCATTAGGTTCTAATCTTATCTCTCTTTTAACAATTCTTCCGATTTCTTTCAATGGGAAAAAAGGAATTTTAATCTCCATCGTCTCATCCTTTGTTTATTTGATCCCGAATTTCTTCCATCACTTCAAAAATTCTCTTCTCCTTCTCAATGATGCTGGCGACAATCTCTTCCGGTGCTCTGTACTCTTCTGCTTTTGCCTTGTTCGGGTTTTTAATGTCCAAGTTGTAGTTATTCTTTGCCACGTCTTCTGCTTGCACTTTCCAGGCATGTTCGTTCTCTCCTCTCTTGTTCCACCACTCGATAACGGGTTGGAACTCCTCGAACTTCATGGGCTTTGTCTTTGTGTACTGCTTCCTGCCTTCAGGTAGCGGCACCTCGTAGTACCAGATTTCCTTTGTCGGCCCGTCACGTTCAAAAAATAGCAGGTTCGTTTCTATGTCCGTGTACGGGGGAAAGACGCCCTTCGGCAGTCGTACAATGGTATGAAGATTGTACGTTTCCAAAAGCTCCTTTTTGATTCGCTCCGCAACGCCGGTTCCAAACAACGTGCCGTTAGGTACGACCATTCCGCATCTCCCGCCTCGTTGTCCTCCGGTGGATCGTTTCAACTTTCTCATAATGAGCTGCAGAAACAGAAGAGCGGTTTCGGTGGTCTGCTTATCCTCAGGGAAGTTACCAAGTATCCCGCGCTCCTCCTCACCGCCAAAAGGAGGATTGGTCATGATTACGCCCACTCTGTCCTTGTCACCGATCTCTCTCAAATTGAATCTTAAAGAATTTCCAGGGTCAATCTGCGGATATTCGAGTCCGTGAAGCAGCAGGTTCATCTGGCCCAATAAATACGGCAATGGCTTGGCCTCACCACCGTAAATGGATTTGCGTTGCAATATCTCCCGGTCCCCAGTGGTATTCACCTGTTTCAGCAGATGCTCATACGTCTCTGCAAGAAAACCGCCGGTGCCGCATGCAGGATCAAGAATTGTCTCACCCAATTGTGGATCAATCACTTCAACGATAAAGCGAACCACAGGACGCGGTGTGTAAAACTCACCGGAATCACCAGCAGCATCGCGCATCTCTTTGAGCATGCTCTCGTAGAGGTGTGATAAGGTGTGTATCTCTTCCGTTGACGTGAAGTTGATGGAGTTGACCTTCGTTAGCACCTCCCGAAGAAGATAGCCGATGATCATCCTGTTAATCGTACCTCTGAACACCGTAGCTATTACATCCCGTCTATCTCCACCATCGCCACCTTGGAGTGAACGCAGATAGGCAAAAAGCCCTGGACCCCGTGTCCCGTCAGGTCGTACCGCTTCGTCATTGTTAATGAACGCAATAAGTTCGTCACCCGTTATCCCCTCTGGTTTCTCGGCCCAATCTCGCCATCGGTACGGCTTTTCGATTGCAGGCGCGTATCGCTCACCATGCAAAAGTGCGTCAGCCTCGCTGATCTTCTCCATGTCGTCCAGAAATTTCAGAAACATAATCCAGGTTAGCATCGGGAGGCGGTCTAAATCGCCACTCAAACCCTTGTCCTTTCTCATAATGTCTCTGCATGACTTGGTAATGCTTGCAAGCTGTTGTGCGGTGGTTTTCGGCATTTTTTCACTTTTCTTTCGTGTCATCTCTTATCTCTCCTTTAATAAGCATAAACACGGCTCTGGAGTTCTGATAATGCGCTCCTTAATTCAGGAATCCCGCCAAAGGCATCTGCGATCTCCATGAGGTTCCCGTGTTCAGAAATAGGAGGTACTTTTAGAATATCAAAATCATCCAACTGCTCGAGACCAAATTCAATGTATTTATCCAGGATTTCATTCAATATCTCTCTTGCCACCTCTTCGTATCTATCGAATAAGTCCTGTTTATTCCTTTTCACCATCTCAGCACGTTCTCGTCTGGTTCGCAGCGGTGCATTAAACGCTACATGGCACAGCAGGTCAAAAGGATCGGCATCATATTGACCTGTTACCTTGGCGAGATAATCAAACGAGATGCCTCTCTCCACCAGCGTCTGGATAATCTCCCTCCTCTGCTCGGCATCACTCCACTTAGATTTAAGCTCGGCTGTTGAGGAGTACATGCTCCGTAACTGATTACGCGTGTAATCCGTGTACTTCACGACTCTGAGACGTTTTCCCTCTTGGTCCAGTTCATACACCAAATTGGCAGCAATCTCTACCATCCCTTCATCAACATAGTACTTCCTGGGTTCGCCTTCCGAATCGTCAGAAAATGGTGGCTGTAACGACCCGTATTGTGCCTGTTCCTCTTTCACAGTCAAAACCACCTCTTCTGGATTTTCCTCGTAAGTGATAACGGTACCTTCTCCTTCTTCATCAAGCTCCTCTTCGGTAATGCGAACTGGCTCACCATCGAATTCCGGGTCTGCAAACAGCTTGGTTGCACTGCCGGTATAATCAAGAATATTGAAGAACAGTTTATCGTAATCGTCCCTAACCCGTGTGCCTCTGCCGATTATCTGTTTGAATTCGGTCATTGTGTTGACAACTCTAAATATCACGATGTTCTTACAGGTTGGAACATCCACTCCCGTGGTGAGTAATTTTGAGGTTGTAACTATTGTTGGCGTCTTTGTTTCTACGTCCATGAACCTATCAAGGTGCCCTCTTCCAGTTGGTCCCTCCTCTGAAACCACTCTAGCCACGTAATCAGGATACTTCCGCACTAAATCGGCATTCAGGTTGTTCAAAGCCATTCTCATCTGTTCAGCATGGTTCTGATCTACACAAAAGACTATCGTTTTACCTAACCTACCGTTGTCCTTCAAATAGTCAGTTAGATGTTTGGCATAGGCTTCAGTTCGCTTCATCAAAGAAACGCTACGTTCAAAATCCTTAGTACCATAATCTCCATCGGGAATCTCACGACCATATTTGTCCACCTGCCCTTTATAAGGTCTCCAGCCAGCAGCGTCAACAGTAGAAACAACCCGGTGAACTCGGTAAGGAGCAAGGAAACCGTCCTCGATGCCCTGCTTCAGGCTGTAGGTGTAAATTGGATTGCCAAAATATCTGTAGGTGTCCCGATTGTCCTCCCTCAGCGGTGTGGCGGTCATTCCGATCTGAACCGCGGGTCTAAAATATTCAAGGATGTCTCGCCAGTTGCTATCATCTCTTGCACTCCCTCGGTGGCATTCATCAACGATTATCAAGTCAAAGAAATCCGGTGGATAGCCCTTATACAAACCCGGTCTTCTTTCATCCTTAGCAATGGCCTGATAGGTCGAAAAGTAAATTTCTCTGCTTTTTACAACCCGACCTTTTATTTTCCAACGAGCATCTCCAAAGACGGAGAAAGTCACATCTTTAGGATTATCAATAAGGACGTTTCTATCCGCTAAATAGAGAACCTTAGGCTTTCGGTATTCCCCTCTCCGATTCCATCGCGTATTCCATAACTTCCAGATTATCTGGAAAGCGATGTAGGTTTTACCTGTACCGGTAGCCAGTGTAAGAAGTATCCTCGGTTTACCCTTAAGAACCGCCTGAACTGCCCTATTAATCGTTATCTCTTGATAATATCGTGCTTGCTTTCCTGGAAGCGTATAATAAGGTGTTAGTAACTTATCTTCTATATCCAGGGTAATTCCTTCGCTTTCCTTAAAACGATTCCATAGTTCTGCTGGCGAAGGTAGCCGGACTAATTCCCGTTCTAATCCGGTAAGATAATCATGTTCAATTATTTCATGCCCATTTGTTGAGTACGCAAACCTAAGTCCTAAAATCTCAGCATATTCTTTCGCCTGCTGTAATCCATCTCCCGGTTTTTTGTACGCAGCTTTTGCCTCAATAACTGCGATAGGAAAATTCCTTGATATTCTGAGGATATAATCGGCTCTTTTAGGTTTCCTCCGTTCTACTCTATTACCGAGTACGACAATCTTACCGTCAGTAAATGTCTTTTGTTCGCTAATCTGATCATCTGACCAACCAGCTTCATATAACTTTGGTAATACATATTTGCGACAGGTATCGGCTTCTGTTATCATTTTGAACCCTGAGAGATATAGCTTATATCTATAAACATACCCTGATAATAGGAAGCATATGGCAACATATAAAACTTTGCATTACCCCGATTTGTGCAGTAGTGACTGATAACAGAGCTAAAAAAAACAGGCATTTTAGCTCGCTTTGCTACTCACCCAGATAATTTGGCAGCATACATTAACAAAATGAGCCGGTTCATCCCTTCCGCTGTTCTTTGTAAGTTGGGTTGTTTGTCCTGTCTCCAGATCATGGGGATAACTATTTCTCACGGCTCCAACACCTCAAACCCCAACTGCTCGTCAAAAACACGACATGCACTCGAATCCACCAACTCAATAAGAACAACCTCCAGAAGATGCCACACCTTCACACCCCTGCGCACACAGCCGGTTACCGTAGACTCTTCCCGACCACAGGCAATATGCATGTGCAAAACAGGCTTACGGTCTTTATCCTGAAATATAGTCCCGACACCTGTTATTTCACGAACATCGCTTAAGATATGTTCCATCGGCGTAATAGACTCACTTCTGCCTTGCTCCGGCCCAACGACCAGCTTGCTACCTTCATCGGCACCACCAATTGCTATCAACGCAGCAGCTTCAATCGAATGCACACGCGCAAACTCTTCTATCTCTTCATGAATAATATCACCATCTTCGAGCCGTATAACAAATATCCGTCCTTGCTTCGCTTCTGAATATTTCATTTGTCTTTTGCTACCCTCACCATATTCTTCATTTTACATATAATTATATCTCTTGGTGTTTTTGCAAATCCACACCTCTTGCAACAACTTCTTTTATTGCCTCAAAGCTCTCAATAGATAAAAAGCATACATTTGTATGGAATTGCTCAATATCATATGGACAAAAATACCCAAGAAAGCATAATATTCAACTAAAATTAATTATTGACACAGATTAACGCAGATTAAC
>JAUXGS010000096.1 GCA_030621945.1 Methanosarcinales archaeon
CGCCCCCAGGCCATTTGACCGCTCCTACAAGTGCAGTGTTTCAGTTTTATCGTCTCTCCTTCCTTTGAGGAAATATATAACTAACCTTCCTTTTTCCTTTTAACAAATGTTCTCTGAGATAAAAGAAGGAACCACCCGAATAATAGTGCCGCAGCAGCACCTCACCAAATCCATGTTCTATAATCCTGCAATGGAGTTGTGCCGCGACATTGACGTCGCAAGCATCGCCGCTTTCGTCTCTTCGCTTCCTGATTCTTCGCACATAAAATATATAGACGCTTTGGCGGGCACTGGCGTAAGAGGAATAAGAGTGGCGAATGAAGTTGGATTGCAGGTGACTATTAACGACCGAAGCACGCCTGCTTACGAGCTTATAAACCGAAATATAAGGTTAAATGAGATAGAAGAGCGAGCATCGGCTTGTAACGAGAATGCGAATGTGCTTCTCGTACAAACCAAATACGATCTGGTGGATATAGACCCTTTTGGATCGCCAGTTCCGTTTTTGGACGCTGCCTGCAAGTCGGTGAAGAAAATGTTGTTGATTACGGCGACTGATACCGCGCCCTTATGCGGCGCTCATACCGGTGGTCTGCGGAACTACGGTGCGCGGCCTTTAAATACGGAATATCACGCGGAGATGGGAACACGTATCCTCTTAGGTGCCGTAACGCGCGAGCTGTGCAAATATGACAAGGCGATACAGCCGCTGCTCTCGTATGCTTCGGCGCATTTCATACGACTTATCGCACGCGTGGAACGAGGAGCTAAAAAGGCGGATGATAGCATGAAACGGCTGGGGTTCATCGCTCATTGCTTCTCCTGCGGGCATCGGTTCTCATTCTCCTGCGAAGATATGCTCGATTTAAACGTCGAAAACGCCTGCGAACTCTGCGGCAAGAAAATGCGCATTGCAGGTCCTCTGTATATTTCGGCGATAAAGGAGAAGGCGTTTTGCGCACGGGTGCATGAGGGACTGGGAAAAAGAACGCTGGGCAAGAAGAAAGAAGCAATGAAAATCGTTTACACCTGCATCCATGAGCTGGATATACCATTTTTTTATGAGCATCACGCGCTCTGCAAGGCTTTGAAAATTCCTCCACCACCCCTCACTTCTTTACTCGATGCGTTGCACTCGAACGGGTTCTCCGCAAGCAGAACACAATTCTCGGATACCGCAGTTAAGACAGATGCACGGATAGATGAGATAAAAGCTATTTTGAAATAGTGCCGGGGGCGGGGTTCGGACCCGCGACTTCCAGATTATGAGTCTGGCGCCCTAACCAACTAGGCCACCCCGGCTTCCATCTCGGTATTTCCCTCTCTTAGCTCCCTGCGCAGGTCGCCGAGAGAAGCGATTCGTTCTGCAACGGCATTGTGCTGATGTATACTTTCCTCGTTTATCTGCGTTATGGTAACGATAGAATCGTCAGGTAGGTATTCAAAAGTTTCTATCACTCGCTTTGCCATCTCTCTAACGCAATCTTCAACAAACATGGGATTTTTGTGAGCGGTTTCCACGACCTTTGCTTCGTCAGGACGTTTTAATATCTCGTATGTTTTAGCACTCATTGAACTCTCTATTATCCCCATTATCTTCTCTAAAGGAATTTTAATATCGTTTTCTACCTCTATAGATATTATCCCTCTCCCGCGTTGATTATGTGTTGCCAGCGGTATGCTATCTAAAAAAGCGTCACTATCCTTCTTTGACATTCCCATCTTCGCCAATTCTCCCGCTGCTTTCTCCCGCATGAGTTCCTGTGCACATGGACATGCGGTCATACCTACGATCTCTGCTCCTATTACTTTTTTTATACGCACGCCGCTTTTTTTGTCAGGCGAGGGGGTACGAAAAGCTCGTGCCTCGGCGAAGATCGTTGCGGGCTCTTGACACGATATCTTCATCACCGGTGTCTTTCGCATTAACATATACTCGCTTTTCATTCCTACTTCAGCAACAGAGGCGTATGCGTGACGATCGAGTAATCTCTTTGCTACCTCACTACACAAGTCCTCGACATCGTATATCCCCGTACTGACCGCTTCATCCAGCACTTCGTACATCGCTTCGAGATTCCTCGACAGATTTGCGCCTTTTATATCTCTTGGTAGGTCTACAAACATGTGGAAATCCGATACAAGAACTATGGGTCTTTTTCCACCGGTTCTCGCTACCTCTACTAACTTCTTCACATTCTTTACGCCCACTCTCGTCAGGTTTATTTTTATGTCTGGAGCGCATGCTTGCACATCTGGCAGGTCTGGTGTCATGATTTTTAGTATCCACCTTAACTTTCTTAAGCCTTTTTATTTAAATAGCATACAATTAATTCTATTCACGGGGAAGAATGTTTCGGTATGTATGCCCTACAGGATTGTTTTTACCATGCATGCGTTGAAAAATGTTAAAAATTCCCTGTTGTTCGGATCGAAAATAGTTAATCGAGATAGGTGGCAGAAGCCTCGTCCTCTCGAACAGTTTCTCAATCATCCTCTCGCTCGCATGTCTCTTGAGTCCCTTCCCCAATCGAGAACGGAACGAAAAACAAGCAGAAGTGGCTAGAGAATCCCTATTAGATTTGATTCTGTCCTCGTGAAATCTTTTTAAACAAAACAGTTTTTAACATATGGAGCATAACAAAGCCTTTTTGGATGTTGCAGTTAGTATTTGCCCGTATTGTGGAACGCCATACGCCGATGCAAGCTGGTATGTTATAGAATTAGGTAGTGATGTTGAATGCGGGATGTGTGGAAAGATCTGGAATCCAAAAACATGCAAAGTCGACAGAATTTTGCTGGAATTCGTGTTAGATGACGCGGGAAACGTGGAGAGCGTGAAAAAGGAAAAGTAAACCAAGAACCACGCGATTCCACAAGACGGACACAAGACCAGAAATTAAAGAATGGAAAACAGAATTCTGACCCTAGTTCTCTGACTTCTTGTATCCACACAGTTTCCGTGAAATAAGCCCTTTCAGGGCTTGCGGGGACGTGGGCAGAGCCCACGGTGTAAATCTCGTGGCTACAAAAACAGAGAAATCTTAGCATAAACGTCTTCAAATAATTCTTACTCCTGCATCAGCTATTCTACTTTCCTTTACCTCTCCGAACTCACTCAATGCCTCACTATCGCCAACGACAAAAACGGTCTCGCCTAACATTGCCACACTGGCAACCTGCCCTTCGGCAGCCACTGCCTCTATCGCATCCTTGCAGGTATCACTTATCAATTCGCTTCGTAACGAGAATTCCCGTGATGCTTGCATGAACGTTTCTAACGCGGGTTTCCGCATCAACGCTTTCATCGCTTCCCTACCCGCTTCGTTTATTCGCCGTCTCGTCTCTTCACCACCTTCCGTTAACACCGATTTTGTCGATTTTTTACCAAGCGCTACATAGCTTATTTTCTCGTTTCTATATGGGATCCGATCAATTACGCCGATTCCCGGAGGACCCGGCTTCGTTCTTATCACCACGCCACCGTACGTCTCAGCAATTACATCTCCTAAGCCAGTACTGTTTTCCACTTCAGCGCAGTGTGCGGTTTGCGCTACCTCATTTACCGTCATGTTGAGCGATAAAAGTTCGTTTAAGGCACAGGCAGTACTGAGCGCACCGGCGCCACTTGCACCAAATCCACAGCCTACCGGCACTTCAAAGTTCGTTGAGACTAATACCATAACCCCCGACGTTCCGGTCAAATGCTCAACAACGTACTTAGTGGTATTTGCCTCTTCCTCTCGGCCATCTATTTTTATTTTTGTCTTTGCGCGGTTATTGAAAGAAACTTCAGTTACACAGCCTGCATCTAATACAATGCCACAGCCAATAGAACCTTTGTACAACGGATTTTTATTGTCGCATATCTCAAAGAAGCCAGTGATATGTGAAGGTGAATAGGTCTTTACAAACCTTTTCCTGAAAAGAGATTTTTCGTTAAAAGAACGGTTTTTGGAGCTGAATTCTTCTTCCACTTTCATATATCCTATCTCCTATCAACTTACCTAAGGCCTTATAAAGCTAAAAGCGCAATATAATTTTGGTAGAGCAGAGCTAAAAATGGCGGGTAGAATTTGTAGGGAAGTAAGGAAATGTGACCCTGAAGTGTTAGAGACGGTGATAGAGATAGCGGTAGGAATAGCGAGACAACGTGTAGAGGGGTGGAGTATAGGCGCACTATTTGTGGTTGGCGATGAGGAAGAAGTGTTTAAGAGGTCAAAGCCCTTAATCTTAGACCCGCTTGCACATTACCCAAAGGAACTAAAGGACCTGCGTGATGCAAACGTCCAGGGAACAATAAAAGAGCTGGCAAAGCTGGACGGCGCTTTTGTTATCAGTGGCGATGGCTCTGTTCTTTCCGCAGCACGCTATATTGAAGCGAGTTCTCGAGGTATAGATATCCCAATGGGTTTTGGCAGTAGACACATGGCTGCCGCTTCTATCTCTAAGGAAACAGACGCTATGGCTGTGGTGGTCTCAGAGAGTGACGGCGTGGTGCGAATATTTGGCGACGGCGAGTTGATTGCTGAGATAATAACGGGAACAGGTGATTTGGAGAAGGTAAAGCCGCATATAAAAGGCGACTACGAGAAGATAGTAGAAAGGGACTTGAATGTGACGATAATTGTGAAGAAGAGCTGAAGCCTATTTTTCATTTGATGCTCTACATCCACTAATTCATACCGCTATATAACGAGCAGCAGAACATAATTATTTATCATTACTTTATATACTTTCTTTTATGCACAATCCTCCTCCCTCCAAGGCATCGAAATTCATATCGCACCCGCTTTTGAAAGACGGTGTGGTAG
>JAUXGS010000164.1 GCA_030621945.1 Methanosarcinales archaeon
AACAATCCAAAAAATCCTGCAAACCCGCAGCAATTAATGATCCTCTGGTCCACGAAAAACGTGCGAGAGATCGAGTGCAACAACCTGAAAATTAGATTGAACCACCATCCTATGGACCTGAGCAATCTTGATGGTGCTGTCGCTGCCTGGTATTTTGATGGTGAAAAGATGCACCACAACTTTATTCTTGAGCAGTGCAGTATACACGTGTCTGATAGCGAGCTTTCCTCAGATTCTCGTACACCCACTTGTTTCTCTATAAACGAAACTGAGAACACGGTAAAAATTGGAGATGATTTCGAATTTATTGCAAAAGCAGGGAATAACCACGATTTTACAATGCCCAGCTATCATTCACACACTTACCTCGGTAATATGGGATATTCGATGATACGATTAAATCATCTGGATTTAAGCGGGAGACTCAAGAATAAACCAATTCGGGGGAGTGCCTATTTCCAGCGTGTTTTTGTGAATGCACCTGCAATACCTTGGTACTGGGGGATATTCCATTTCGAGAATGGGGGTGTTCTGACTTACTTCTACCAGCGTTTACTTAGTAAAACATTAAAGAAAAATGTATTGCTTTTTGACGGCAACAAAACGCATGAGTTCTTTGACATGAAGGTAAAGAGATCGGGTAAGGATATACCCACTTTTACAGTATCTGGAGAGAACGAGCATGAAAAAATAGACTTCACTGTAAATCCTTATTCCCATTCTTCATGGGCATTCGGGAGAAGAGTCCTCGGCATCATTTCAAATAAACTAACCTACAATGAATATCCCGCAATTATCTCTGATCTAAAACTTACAAACAAGAAAACAGGGGAAAAGATTATCTCAGAAGATCTCGGTAAATCAGTAGGTAATGCAGAGCATACGACCGGGTTGCTACTCTAACCTAAATTAAACTTTCGAAATATGCTCGAGTGCCAGCTATACTCGCGCTTTTCTTGCGGATACTTTATTTTTGTAAGATAAGCGGTGACCAAAAAGCGCATATTTTTTTCTTTTAGCACAGGTTTTCTTTTTTATAAAAAGAAAAAGTGTTTTTAGAGCAGCACCTTCGCCAATCCCATCAGCATCCTTGGATTCCGCTTTATTAATGCCATCAACAGTGCCCATGGAGTAAGCTCCGTTACTCTTTTATCTGCTAAAGAATGAGCAAGCGTGTTGAGATCTTCGTCAGATAGATTGAAGCAGAATTCCTTTGCTTTTAAACCCGTATCCAACCGTTTTCCAAACTCTTTTCGCCACTTTCTATCGTATTCCATCAAGTTCTTCTTTGAAACATCGTTCTCATGGACTGCTTGTGCGACGACGTCACCTGCTATTCCGCCTGCGTGCATTGCATAGGTAATACCGCCTCCGGTTATCGGATTAACTTGTCTCGCAGCGTCGCCAACTAAAACAAGTCCATCCCCTACGGTTTCGTTTAGCGGACCACTCAGCGGCACCGCGCCGTACATCTCTGCCACAACCTTACCATCAGGGAACTTATTGCGCGCAAATGCCTTTAGATAATCAATCGCACGATGCTTTTCTCCGGATGTGTCTCCACCTATCCCAACACCCACATTTGCGTAGTTCCCACCCTTTGTAAATACCCAGGCATAGCCTTTTGGTGCAATTTCACTGCCTACGAAAAATTCCGTATAATCCCTGTTCACTTCTATATTGCACATCAGGAACTCAGCACCCACACTAATATTATGTGGTGGCAGTCTCGTGTCAATACCCGCCCATCTGCCCACTCGCGATTCCACTCCATCCGCACCAACCACGACCCGCGCAGAAACGCGTTTATTCTCGCCCATACACCGAACATAAACGCCTTTTGCATAGCCATTTTCTTTAATGATGCCATAAGCTTCTGTTTTAACGCTTACCTCTGCACCTGCACGTGCTGCTTCGCTTGCAAGAAACTTATCAAATATCCGCCGTTCGAGCACATAGCCCACTTCCTCCATATTTTCACCGCCCATCACCACCTTCGTGCCATCAGGGCTGTATATATTTGCTCCTTTTACTTCTGCGCATACCCATCTCTTATCCAGTGCAACAAGTTGCTCTATTTCTTTACTCACTCCCTCTGCGCATTTCACGGGCACGCCGATCTCCTGATTCCGCTCGATTAAAAGCACATCTAAGCCATGTTCGGCAGCTTTTTTCGCCGTCATACTGCCCGCAGGTCCTGCACCCACTACGACAACGTCGTACCTCTCCTCTTTCATCTGTTTGTTGATACCTACTTTGAAGCTGAGACAACTTATAATTTGCAAATGATATAAATAGCTTCGTGGAGTTATAGATATGTAATAGAGCGGTTTAAAATCAGAACGTTTTGAAATAGAAGAGTTCACTTCTTACTGGAACGTAGATCCGGAGAAGTTTAAAGCTAAAATTGCGGATTACGCGAATATCTTAATTGCGGGATTTCCGCCCATGGGGAATGTCATACCCTATCGCCACAAGGAGCGTTTAAAGGATTCTGAGGAGGTTGTGAGTTTGTATTCCTATAACTTCCCTCCTATGGTAGAAGCACGTGAGGAAGAATTTGTAATTCCTCACGACGAGCTTTGGTACAGTGAGGAGAAGAGACTGTTTTGTTATATCGGCAAATATCCGGAGACCGAATATATTCCCAAATCTGCGTATAAACAGGCTGAGGATGTGGCGCACTTCGCACGAGCGCTTAGAGCATTCAAGAAATTATCCGGGTTAGATATGGGAGAAACCGCAGAGATAGAGGAGATGTTTGAGAAAAGTGCAGAAGCCGTTGAAGAGAGAATACAAGAACAGATAGAGAAAGCGGCTTATAAAGGAGAAGGTGTAGGAGCGGAACCATCGTAATACATGTACGGGTAACACTTTCTCTTTCTTTATTGTTTTGACTACTTTTTACCTCTGACCCTGTGTTGCATAATTGCTAAGAGAGCGAGAATTGTCAATTTTGAGAATACTGCTAAGAATAGCGGGTTATAATAGAACGACGAACTTGGATGAGTTCACTTAACAGCAACTCCCACTGCACGCCGGATTAACAGACTTATCTCGTCAATCTCCTTCTCCATCGGACCTT
>JAUXGS010000052.1 GCA_030621945.1 Methanosarcinales archaeon
AACATCACTGTTAGTAAACTTTACACATATCCCTGCTTAGGCACAGGCGGGCATACAGAATGCGTAAGGCTTTGGAATAGCACCGATTGGATGTAAACGCAACTTGGAACGGCTACGTTAGCGATTGGCATAATATCTCTTTCGATGCGCCGTTCACACTTTTAAAAGATGAAATGTACAACTACACCATAATAACCGGCTCGTATCCACAGATAATTCACAAGCAAAATCACACAACTTTAGATGGTAGTTTAATTACCTGCTCAGATTTTGTTGATGCTAATGGCAACGTTCATAATGACTGGATATCGGCGATCAGGTTGTTTTGCTGAAAAGATACCCCTTCTTCGGCACAAGGAAGGAATCAAAGAGGGTGCAAAGTCTAAGAATTCAAGAGGGGTGATAAAAAAGAAAAGAATAGAGGGAGTTAAGTTATTTATGGAACCCTCGCTTCACGTCACGTTACTTTACTTTTATCACGCTGTACTTCTCCCGCATCTCTCTGGTGATAAAACCAATTCCACATCTATCCCCTATTATCTCTATGACAATCAGCTTATCCGGCTTATTAAGGTTCACTTTTGGCTTCCTTCCATGCACCTTCTCGACCAGATCGTAAAAATATCCGCCAACTTCTCGTTCCACCTTCTGGCTTGAAATATCTTCTTTCATACCTCTTTGTTCAACGCGAAATCCGAACGTCTCTCCCCGCTCGATTTCATCTATATATTGCTCGACTCGCTTCTTCAGCATATCTGTCAGGTACTCCGGGGATATCAAGAACGTATCATCAATGGGGATCACTCTGTTTAAGTGGGGGTATTTCCGCTGCTCAGCGTCCTCTAAGAATTCCACGATATCTTCCACGTATCCTACCACGACATCCCTGAATCCAGAACGTTCAAACTCGCCATCCTCTTCTAAGATCTCTAATAAATCCTTCTCGGTATCCCTCTCTCCTATGACCACTACGTTCCAATCCTCCAACATTTTCATCACTCGTGTTTTAAAAGTGCAAGCTAACTAAAAATAAATGTTACCTTTTTTCTTTTCCACAGAAATAGACTTCCGTATATTTATGCACGTACCGGAGTTACGATGCTCCACAAGATTGTAGCAGTAGAATTAAAATATCCACCCCTCCAACCATCTTAAGCTCTCCTTATATTCGAGTGCTACTGGATAGCCAGATATTACGGGATAGAAGAGGAAGAATAGAGCGGCGGTTAAAATGAGAATAACTGTAATGACCGCAATGAATTTTACTTTTGACACCTTCTGTTGCAGTTCATTCATCCAGTATGTGATTGCTAATATCATAAATGGCATTGCGGGAACGAAATGGTAGATGAACAGAGTTCTGGTGATCAGTGCATAAGGAATCCAGAGCAGTATAAAAGGGATTAGAATGAAGAGGCACAGGTAATCCTGCTCTTGCACTCCTGCCCTCACCGCACCACGCAAAAACTTCGCTGCAATCACAATCAAAGCAGGAATGCCACCCCACCATATCGCGGGATTGCCCATCAACACAATTGTCGAGACCGTACCGCCATTCACAGTGTTGGAATACAGCCAGAGTGTTTTAAGCATGAGCGGCCAGCTCCACCAGGGTGAAGAGAAAGGATGGGTCGCTCCGACCACACTCCATGCGTGATAGCCAAACATTCCTACTTGTTTCATGAACACATCCCAGAGACCATGACCTGTTCCAGAAAGCATGTAGGGGATATACGCTGCGATATAAATGGCAGCGGAAACGAATAGCCCCGCCAGAATTATTTTGTAATCGCTATAAAACGGTCTCTTATATCTCAAATTGCTGATTAACAAAAGGATCAAAATCGCGGCTAAACCAAAAGCAGCGGTCCATTTTGTTGCAAACCACAGTCCAAAGCAAACAACGCTAATGAAAAGAGATCTCCATGCTTTTCTATCCTCGTCACCGTCACTCACGATGCGAACGTAGTCGAAAAAGAAGTAGAACATCATTAAAGAAAAAAGGGCGATGTACGTTTCCCCGGTTGCTAATCGAGATAGAGCGAAATGTGCAAAATCAAAGGTTAAAAGAAAAGCAGCGAATAAACCCGCCATGCTGCTCTTAAACATGCGCTTACCAAAAAGAAACATTAGGGGGATCATCACAGCCGCGGCTAAAACACCTATAATCCGCCAGCCAAATGGATTCATTCCGAAGCATGCTATGCCACCCGCTATTATTAGCTTTCCAAGTGGAGGATGAGCTTCTGGCGGCTCGCGAAGATTTAAATAATCGTGTGCCGCCCGTACGAAATAAACCTCATCAAAATAAGTGCTATATTTATATGTCTGTACGACGGGAAAATCTACTACGTCCTGTTCGTCGATTAGCTGCTCAATATCCTCTCCACTCGTGTTATCCGATTCTCCTTCTTTATACACGCGTATCGGCACAGTTATTTTATCCTCTCCGGATATTGCCAAAATCTCACCTATTTTTCCCTTTGATTCAGACGCGTCAAACACAAATTTGAGGAATCTTGTATTCGTATTGCCCAAATTGATTTTTTCCCATGAGCAATAATGCGTATTATCATACGAGGAGAGCAACCTCCATTTGCCTGGTTCACCGCTATAAACGTCAAATTTGGTTCGTTTCTCATCCCCTAAGAAGATATAAACCTCTTTCACTTGCTGAACCTGATCAAAATCGAAGATAATCTGATTGTCGCCGGAAACACTCCCTGGTGCCCAATAGGAAGAGGGCATGCTGAGAGAGCCTATGTTAAGAAGAGCAAGAGCCAGGAATAGTATTGTAAGTGCAGAGACCGAGGCTACTTCTAACTTCTTTGTTCTTTCCATCGCCTTCAACTTCAATTGACTGGAAACAAATATAAAATTTGAGGAGAGGGCGAAAAATGAGAGTCATTTTTTACACGGGTCTCAAGCGCTAAAAAATAAACGTGTCCTCAATTTCAGCACGGTGAACGGATATGGAATGTGTGGTTACGTCTCAAACGATGCTGCTCCTTGATGAGCCTTTTGCTGGATGGAGTGAATCCTACGCTGGCGATAAAAATTAATAAGGGGAAGTTATAGCGTCCGGTGCGCCAGAAGAAGTGCGATCCAATGATCAATCAAGTTGTGGATGCGTATCTTGGTGGCGTATGAGGCGAGCAGGCAGCATTCGCATTTATCTGCGTTAGTTCCGCTACTGACCGCTATCCATGATATTCCTGAATAGATTTTACCTCTACATTCCCGGACATCACCGTCTCTATTCCCGCTACGGTCGCCATCGCAGCAGCAGTAGTAGTAATATAAGGGATTTTGTGCTGAATAGCAGTTTGTCTGATATAACTATCGTCATGTTTGCCTTTCCCACCTACAGGAGTGTTAATTACCATTTGTATCTGACCATTACGGATGTCATCAGTTATATCCGGGCGCCCTTCGTTCAGTTTCAGCGCTAAATCTGATTCTATGCCATTTTCATCCAGAAAAGCTTTCGTCCCTTCTGTCGCAAGTATCTTGAACCCCAATTTTATCAGTCCTGCGGCAACCCCAAGAATATCTTCCCGGTCTTTATCAGGAACAGAAATCAGCACTGTTCCTTCAGAGGGTAATTTCATACCCGCAGCTTCCTGCGCTTTGTAAAACGCCAGTCCAAAGGAAGATGCAATACCCATCACCTCGCCAGTGCTCTTCATCTCAGGTCCCAGCACTGGATCAACATCAGGGAACATATTGAAAGGAAACACCGCTTCCTTCACGCCAAAATAAGGTATCTCGTTTTCACTCGTCTTCACGAGGTCTCTCAACTTTTTACCTAACATCACCTTCGTTGCTACTTTGGCTACTGGAACGCTTGTAACCTTACTTACTAACGGAACGGTTCTTGAAGCGCGGGGATTTGCTTCCAGAATATAAACTTCCCCATCGGCTATTGCATATTGAATATTCATAAGTCCAACGACCTGAAGTGCATCGGCAACCTTCTTTGTGTACTCCTCTATTTCCGCAAGATTACGTTTTGAAATATTACGCGAAGGAATCACACAGGCACTATCACCAGAGTGAACTCCTGCAAGCTCTATATGCTCCATTATCGCGGCGATATACACATCCTCGCCGTCTGCGATGGCATCCACCTCTGTCTCGATAGCGTGCTCTAAGAATTTATCAATTAACATCGGATATTCGGGGCTAACCTCTACCGCCGCTTTTGCGTAATCCAGCAGCATCTTCTCGTCATACACCACCTCCATGCCCCGCCCACCAAGCACAAAAGAAGGTCGCACCATCAAAGGAAATCCTATTTCCCGTCCAACCGCAAGCGCTTCATCCACTGACCGTGCAGTGCCGCTTTCCGGTTGTGGTATGCCGAGCTTTGTTATCACCTCTTTGAATAGCTCCCTATCCTCGGCCAAATGAATGCTATCGGGGCTCGTGCCCAGAATCTTCACTCCTGCTTCATGGAGTTCTCTTGCTATGTTCAAGGGAGTCTGGCCGCCAAACTGCACGATTACACCCTCTGGCTTCTCCTTCTCGTAAATGCTCAGCACATCTTCAACAGTTAGAGGCTCGAAATAAAGTTTGTCTGAGGTGTCGTAATCGGTGGAGACCGTTTCGGGGTTGCAATTGACCATTACAGACTCAAGCCCCTCTTCTCGTAATGCGAAAGCTGCGTGCACACAGGTATAATCAAACTCAATGCCCTGACCTATTCGATTGGGCCCGCCACCTAAAATCATTACCTTGTGCTTGGGCGATACACCAACCGAATCCTCGGCATTGTAGGTTGAGTAATAGTATGCAGCATCAGCACCGCTCACCGGTACAGGTTCATACGCCTCCACTTTCCCCGCACTGAGTCGCTGTGTGCGCATCTGCGTTTCAGTTTTGCCCAGTAGTTGTGCGAGGTATCTATCTGAGAACCCGTTTTCCTTTGCACTTTTGAGCTTTTCGTCTGGTAGGTCTTTGCCACGGAACGTCTTTAGCACTTCCTCTAATTCCACCAGCTCTTGCATCTGGCTGATAAACCATCTACCGATTTTGGTCACCTGATAAAGTTCTTCAACAGACATCCCTTTGCGTAAGGCTTCGTAGATCAAGAAGATGCGCTCACTCGAAGGATAGACCAATTTTGTCTTTAGCTCAGGAAGAGAAAGTGTCGCGAAATCATTTGCGCCGCCAACACCGTATCTTTTGATTTCAAGAGAGCGAATTGCCTTTTGAAACGCCTCTTTAAAATTCTTACCGATGCTCATAGCCTCACCCACTGCTTTCATCTGCGTCCCAAGTATGTCTTGCGTCTGAGGAAACTTCTCAAATGCCCATCGGGCGAACTTTACCACTACGTAATCACCGCTCGGCGTATATTTGTCAAGCGTGCCTTCCTTCCAGTAAGGGAGTTCATCAAGTGTTATACCAGCAGCGAGTTTCGCTGATATACGAGCGATAGGGAAACCGGTAGCTTTTGACGCTAATGCTGAGGACCGCGAAGTGCGCGGATTGATCTCAATAATCACCACTCGGCCATCTTCGGGGTTATGCGCGAATTGTATGTTCGTTCCACCCAGTACCCCGATGGCATCAACAACCCTGTAAGAGAGTTCCTGTAACTTCTTCTGCAGCTCTTCATCAACCGTCAGCATCGGCGCCACACAGAAACTATCGCCTGTATGCACGCCCATAGCATCAACATTTTCAATAAAACAAACGGTAATCTTATTGCCCTTTTTATCCCTGATCACTTCGAGTTCGAGTTCTTCCCAGCCCAAAACCGATTCTTCTATGAGCACCTGTCCTATTAGGCTTGCAGAGATACCTCTGGTAACAATAGTCCTCAGTTCTTCTACGTTGTATGCAATCCCTCCGCCGGTTCCGCCCATGGTGTAAGCAGGTCTGATGACCACAGGATAACCCAATTCCTGTGCTATCTTCTCCGCTTCATCGACGGAATAAGCAGGTGAGCTCTTTGGCATTTGAATGCCAAGTTCAGTCATGGTTTCTTTGAATACAATACGGTCTTCACCGCGTTCAATCGCGTCCGCTTCTACACCTATTATCGTAACCCCGTATTTATCCAGTATCCCACTTTTGCTGAGTTCTGCAGAAAGATTTAGCCCCGTCTGACCGCCAAGGTTGGGCAGCAGAGCATCTGGACGCTCCTTTGCTATTATCTTCTCCACGTTCAACAGGGTAAGCGGCTCAATATATGTCCTGTCGGCCATTCCAGGATCAGTCATAATGGTGGCGGGATTGGAATTCACCAGAACGACCTCATAACCTTCCTCTTTCAGCGCCTTGCACGCCTGAGTCCCTGAATAATCAAATTCGCAAGCTTGACCAATAATAATAGGGCCAGAGCCTATTACCAGCACCCTTTTGATGTTTTCGTCTTTTGGCATCTTCTTGTTTTTCTAAATATTTTTCATGCTAAAAAAACGCACGTTATTCTTTTGCACAAATAAAAAATTTGCTTACCGGCACTATTTCTATTCTAACACCGTCTGCCTCAATACTCCTTTCATCTCCATGGCTAAC
>JAUXGS010000180.1 GCA_030621945.1 Methanosarcinales archaeon
GCACCTACATAGCCTTTCGCGTTACCCTTCACGAATGCAACCCCTTTTTTCTGTTCCACGCCCAAGAATTCCGCTGCCTCTCCTAATATCACCACGTTACCACCGTTAAGTAACGCAGCAGCGTTCATACCGGCATTCCCGTCTACTAAGACACAACCTTTTCGCATCAATATGCCCACGCTTATCCCCACATCTCCTCTTACACGTACCGTTGCTTCTTTCATGCATCGTGCAGCGAGCGTATTTCGCAATATTCTGTCAGTAAGAACTAACTCCCCGTCTTTGAACTCATTAGGCTCAAGAATAGCGTTTATTGCCTGCTCTTCCGGATGATGCAAGAGCCAGGTTATCGAGACAAATTTCTTATAACTGTCCAAATCGGATTCTACTTGCACCACATTGCCAAGTGGTTCGGTAACTTCGCCCTTAACGTAAATAGCGCCTGAAAGCATGCTCAGTCCGAGATGAGAGCCTGCATTTCCATCCACAACTATGGCTCCCACTTCAGGTAGCTCCTTCCCGTTACCACCGAAGAAAACGAGGTTTACTCCTAAACTCGAACCAAGCCTCGTGCCTACGTCGCCCTTGATACGCACGTCTTCACCGCTTTTCAGTGCCTCCGCTACTGCTTCATACGAATAACTCGTGCCAAGCTGCGAAGGGATCGTCTCAGTAGGATTGAGCTTTGCGCCTTTATGCTGCCAGATGAAGTTATATGTGGAGTCCCCAATGCAATCCTGTGGCAAACTCAATTTCAGCTCCATGTACATACCCCCTATATAAATTGAGCTTATTAGCTTTATCTTTACTGCCTGCCCGCCCGCCTGTCTTTATCACTGGGGCGGAATTATAGTTTAAACAGGTAAGCACGGAGCATGGAATGCGAGCTTATTAAGCAGGGGTTTGAGCAGGGGAGTTGTCAGGTATTTGATTTTGCTGAGGGAAAGAATAGATGCCTATAACGCTGCAAAGGATGCCGGGTTGAGAAAAATTAGGCTTGGGAATCTCCATTTAGTCGTGCATACTCGTGAAGAATACGAGACGGTAGAAAAAATCGCGGGACGAGAAAGTCTGTAAAAATCCGGTTTATAAAGCAAAGCATCCTTTCTAATCTAAGTAATCGATATAGAAAAATGATTTCGTCTGAGGAAGGAGAAGAGGAACTACGAAGGAGAGCCGATGCGGAGTACATCGCATGGTTGCAGGTAGAAGCAAAGGAAATAGCAGAGACGCTAAAGAAGCTCTACCCGGGTAGAACAAATCAAATCATTAAATCGTACGAAAAATACCTCAACCATCCCGCCTCCATGCACGTCCCGCTTGAATACGACGAGGAAGAAACAATCGAACGGCTCATTGGCAAAGAGCGTCTCAAGAATATCATTTTGTTAAAAACCGAAGCCGTTATCTTCGCACCCTCTATATTAGCTCCTCACAACATGGGTTCGTTAGATTACGGCGCTGCAATGTATCGCCTATTCTCACTTCACGGCTTGTGGTTTTCCGTCATCGCAATGAACGAAGAGTATCTTAACTCCGCAACCAAAAACATGCTGAGATACATGCTCGAACACGAACTCGCCCAGGGCGAAATCTACGCGGAATTAGCAGTGCAGAACATTAAAAGCCTCAGCTTAGAGCTGAAGGGTGCAATCCATGAAGAAGCGCGGATGAAAGCGATACAATGGTCTTGCATTTCGTCTGAAGAAGTGGAACAGGAAAGGCAATTGATTATTGGCCTTTCTGCACTCCATCCGTTGGTTCCTGTGCATTTCGCATCGGCGTCGCTGTTCAAATACTTAGAGGAGAACTGGGATACCGTAAAACAGTTCGGGCAGGCCAGCCGGAACGAAACGGAGAAAGAATTGGAATTTTCTACGGAAAAACTCGCTGAATGGGCTGATTCTGCCATTAATTCATTTAACATCTTTTTGAAGGCGCTGAAAAGAGAGATAACGATGACCGGGGCGGAATACGGTACTGAAATCGTGTAAGTGGTGCATATTCTCAATAAGCTTTTCTTTAGTAAAGCGTTCTTTTAAAAAGAAAGATTTGTCTATGCTACGAATAACATTTTTAGGAACTGGTGGCTCGACGCCCACGCCGAACAGGACTCCATCTGCGATAGCGGTAAATAGAAAAGGCGAGTTGATGCTGTTTGATTGCGGCGAAGGTGCGCAGCAGCAGATGATGCGGGCAAAGACCGGCATGAAGATGACTGCTATCTTCATCACGCATTTCCATGCTGACCACGTGCTCGGCATTCCTGGTCTGTTACAGACGATGGCACTGCAAGATAGAGAGGAGCCTTTGGAGATCTACGGTCCGCGGCACGTGGATAAATTCCTCTACCATCTCCTCGCGTTGGGTTATGCAGGCAGGAGTTTTGACGTGAAAGCAATAGAACTGAGACCGGGCGATGTTATACGAAGAGCAGACTATGAGATACGAACGGTAAAAACGGTGCACAATGTGGTTAGCATCGGCTATGTGCTTGAGGAAGATATGCGACCTGGTAGATTTAACAGGGAAAGAGCAATAGAACTCGGCATAAAGCCCGGCCCGCTATTTGCCAGACTACAATCAGGGCGTTCGATTATCGTTGACGATAAGGAGATAAAGCCTGAGCAAGTCTTAGGACCGCCGAGACCCGGCAGGAAGATTGTTTATACCGGTGATACGCGACCGTGTGAGAGCGTGATAGAAGCAAGTAAGAACGCAGATTTGTTGATACATGACAGCACGCTATCAGAGGAGACGAAGGAATATGCA
>JAUXGS010000103.1 GCA_030621945.1 Methanosarcinales archaeon
CTGATTATGCCCGAGAAGGCTATTATTGGAAAGAGCACGCTATCAACGGGAATGGAGATGGAATTGGAGACGAAGACCCTGCTCCACTGCGGGCGATTCTTGCCGATGCCTGTAGTCCACCGATGATATACATACGTGTCGATGAGTTCGGCGATGACCGCGGTTATGATCGAGCCGATAACGATCCTGAGCTGGAACGAAAATACGGACTGCCACCAGGCGCCGCTTCCAGAGGCGTCAAAGATTCCGAAGAGGAACTGCCAGGCAGCTTGCCCTCCGGCATCGGCCCAGCTGGACTCTGCGGGCAGTACGACCACGAGCTGGAAATAAAGCGCGGCAATGAGATTGATTGCCGCAGCCAGCCATATGGTGGTAATGGCAGCCTTCGCTCCGAGCTGCTTGTGGATCAGATCCCGCCAGGTGAAGGTGAGGGCATAGATGAACCCTGCGTCCATCACGAACGCTCCAAAATAGGTAACCTTCGTGGCAGCTATGTTGCCGGCAAAGGAGAAGAACAGGTAGAATCCACAGAGGATTATAATGGCTTGGGTCTTGTCTATTTGGAACAGCGGCTCTCTTTCTCGAATTTTTCTGAACACTCCCCCGCGATTTAACTCTTTTTCAGCCATTTTTTCTTCAACCTGCTAAAGGTGCCGTTAGTAATGGACACTCTTATCTGCTCCATGAGCCCGAACATGAAATAAAGGTTGTGCACCGACGCCAGCCTGAAATAAGAGAGTTCATTAACTGTGTACAGATGCCTCAAATAGGCCCGTGAGTACTTCTGGCAGGTAGGACAGTTGCATCCGGGATCGATCGGCTTCTTATCCTCCTTATACCGCGGGGATTTGATGCTTATCCTGAACTTGTTCTCAGGTTTTCCTCCCGATTCGGGAGAGATGAACACGTTTCCCCTCCGGGCGAGTCGGGTAGGAGCGACGCAGTCGAAGGTGTCGATCCCCCGCTCCACGCACTCAAAGACATCGTCGATCTCACCTATTCCCAGAAGGTGTCTGGGCCGGTCGTCTAAATTGGGAATAACCCACTCCAGGACTTGATGCATGTCGCTCTTGGAGTTTCCGAGGGAGCCGCCTATTGCTATCCCTTCGAAGGGAAGGGAGGTGATGAACTCCGTGCTTTCTTGCCGCAAATCCTCGAACCAGCCTCCCTGGATTATGCCGTAGATTGCCTGCTTCTTGTCGTGGTACTTCAAAGAACGCGTGGCCCACTCGTGGGTCCGCACCATAGCCTTCTTCGTGTAGTCGTAATCGGAAAGGGGGGAGGTGCATTCGTCGAAGGCCATTATGATGTCCGAGCCGAGGTTGGACTGGATCTTCATAGAGCCCTTGGCGTCCAGGAAGCGCCAGGAGCCCTGGTAGGGGGACTTGAAATAGATGCCCTCGTCTGTTATTTTGGTCAAGTTCTCCCGCTTATCCGCAGTCTCTCTACCCTCCGGGAATATGCTGCCGATCTTGGAGATGTTGTGCTCCCTTCCGAATCCCAGTGAGAAGGCTTGGAAACCCGCAGAATCAGAGAATATGGGCCGATCCAAGGCCATGAACTTGTGCAAGCCGCCCAGCTTTTTGATGAGTTCGTCTCCCGGCTTGAGATGGAGATAATAAGCGTTGGCCAAAATACACTGGACGTTCAGGGCAGCTAAGTCGTCGGAGCCCAAGGCTCGCACTGATGCCATGGTGGCTACGGGAACGAAGTAAGGAGTGTCTATGCAGCCACACCGGGTTTTTATCACGCCCCGTCTGGCCCTGCTCTTTTTATCTCCCTTTAAAACTGTAAAATTAAACTCTTTCATTTCTCTCATCCGTGCGTTATTTTGGCTTTTTTATCCTCATTGACTATAGATTCAACTGTATCTATCTAGGCATTGCAGATATAGAATTGTTATAAAAGTCGCTTATACTTAACCATATTCTTCAAAATCCTACCGGTTTTGGACGACCTATAAGCGTTCTCGGGTATGGCTGCCACTGTTCCCGCCAATATGAGCAAGCCAACCAAATTGGGCACGGCCATTAATTAAAGCGTTGCCGATGTTCCCCAAGCTCCTCCATAGATGATATTCAGATAGACGACACTTTTATCTGCAAGAGGCGTAAGGATTGCACCAAAGAATATGAAAACAATGCTCCGCCGGGGATTTGAACCCCGGTCGTGGGCTCGAGAGGCCCAAATGCTTGGCCGAACTACACCAGCGGAGCGTCAATCAAACTATCTTTTAAAAGAAAGCTTTATCAAAGAAACATACTTCTTTCCTAAAAACTTTTCTTTTTCTGAGAGAATTTTTTTCTTTCTTTATACCATCTTCAGAAAGAAAGTGTTATTCCAGCTCTTTAAAGCTTTTCTCGATGAATGCATCACAGACGGCATCTGGATTGCCTCGCATTACAATTCTGCCCTCATCAATTAAGATCGCTTCGTGTGCAAGCTCTCGGATTACGTCAAGCTGATGACTCACAACCAGAATGGTAGTGTTGAACTCACGATTCAAATCTTTCAGTGCATTTGTTGCAATACGCAGCGAAATCGGGTCAACGTCACCAAAAGGCTCATCTAAGAGCAGAATTTCACAGTTTGAAGCTAAGAGCGCAGCAATTGCAAGTCGTATCTCCTCTCCCATGCTCGTTTCAGAGATATAACGTCCAAATATATCTTCTGGTAGATTCACCGCACTAAGGTATGGTTTAACGGCATTTAATGCCTCCACCGCAGGTAATTTAGGAAACAACTCATCCAATATATCCAGATCAAGCCCTAACTCGTTGAGCCTTCCCTTCGCTTCTTCCTCCGGCATGTCCGCAAGTCGTAACAGGACGTCAAGCGTGACGTCACTTATGCCACATTCTCTCGCCCTTTCCTGCGCCTGTTTTACCAGCTCGAACTTCTTCAACCCTATCTTTTGAGAAATAAAGTCCAGAATGAGCTGGTAAGGTGGAAGTGCAAACTCTTGATGAATAATGCCTAATTTGCTCCTCGCCTCTATTGACCGTTCACCATATTCCGCAATATTAGCAAAGTCCACTCGTCCTATTTTAATTAGAATATGCCCCCTATCCGGTTTCTCAAAACCGCCCAATAACCGCATCAATACCGTCTTCCCCATTGCGGAAGGCCCAATTATCCCAAGTATATCTCCCCTTGGGATCTTGATATTAAGGTCTTGCATCTCAATCGTTCTTATCAATGTACGGGAAGTGACGAGATCGTATTTCTTCCAGGCGCCATCAATCCAGACCATCGTATGCTTTTCATCTTTTATCGGCGCTAACGGTTTTACGGGCTCGAGTGGCGCTAAGAACTTCTCGATCACACTCTCCGTATCGCCTCCCTCTACTATTCTCCCGTTATCCAGCATGAGCATCCTATCGCTGAGAGCTCTATGCACGTCTGGCATATGCGAGACGAGCAAGATACTCAAATCAGTTCGATCTTTCACCCTCTTTAAACTCTCAAGCAGATATTTTCTCGTCAGGGGGTCTGACATCGTGCCGGGCTCATCAAGCAGTAATAAAGAAGGTTCTTTCGCAAGTTGTCGGGCAAGTAAAACCCGCTGTTTGTCACCACCGCTCAAAATCGTGAAAAGATGATTCCATTTGTCACGCAGTCCCACAAGGTCAAGTATTTTAAATGCCTCTTCCTTCAACTCCTCGTATTCATCCTCAAATTCTGGTACTTCTTCAAAACCCACCTGTTTCGCTCGTAACCGTTTTATTACATTGTCAATTACTGAGATATTATAGAGTGCGAAAGAGCGCTGAAGGTGAAAAGCAGTCTTCTCACGGAGAATTCTGAACCCCTCATAGGGTGAATCGGGCGTTACCCGAGCACCATCCAGTTCTATGAAACCATCGTCAAATCGCTCGTAACCGCGAAGCATGCGAAGCAACGTTGTCTTGCCTGCACCACTCCTTCCTATGATCCCCAGCGTCTCACCCTTTTCTATCTCGAACGATACATCATCCAGCGCTACCAGCTCTTTACCTAAGTTCGCTAATTCATACCGCTTACAGATCCCCTGAACACGTAATAATTCCCCCATCTTTCATTGCCTCTTGTTACTACCAAGCTAATATGGATTAGTATAACCTCACATCATAAAGTATTAATTGAATTCGACTTTCAGATGCGGGTCAACGTTAAAGATAGCGTCTGTGGCTTTGCACGCTCTTAAGATCGTATATTTGCCAATTTGCACTTATTAGAGTGGTAAACGAGCTTTTACAGATCAATTGATCCTGAGGCGTATCTCAGCAAAATTCCACCACGGAAGTTCGTTATGATCCATTCCGTGAACTATACGATCATTCCGTACGAGAACGCAGAACAGACCTATGCAAAGGCTGTCGAGCCGAAAGAGCTGCACACCGTTGAGTGTGCTACGCACGGACATTGTAAGGAGATGGATGCGTTCATCAAAACTGAACTTGAAGCTATGGTGGGTTGATTTTCAACTCTTATGATGTGTTTAGTTCTCCAATACAGGATTATTCACTGCTGTTTACCAGATAGAAACCACTTGCACCATACGTTTTCTTCTCATAGACTTGACGCTCACATCGCAATTCGTAATATCCTGCACTCAAATCAGCGGTGTTAATAAAAACGTTATATGTTCCATAATCTAAAGTATTGC
>JAUXGS010000037.1 GCA_030621945.1 Methanosarcinales archaeon
AACCAAGCTTTCAGATTTAAAAATGCCTATGGACTTCAGTTTCATCTTGAGACTACAACAGAGATGCTGGCGGAGTGGATCGAGGTTTATGAAGACGAACTCAACGAAGAGGGAATTGATGCTGCGGTTATGATAGAAGAAACAAAGAAGAAAGAGGATATTTACCGTGAATTATCGAATCAATTGTTTGCAAACTTTTTTGAGGTGATTAAAAAATACAGGAGCAGGTAGGATTTTTGGTAAAATAAATCATGAATTTCTCTCGGATAAAGAAAATTTTAATCTCATTTTTCATAATTTTTATGAAACTTTGTGCTGATTTCTCAAATAGTCTAATGGGGGTATCTAAGCAATGTCTGAGCAGGAGGAAGATAAAAATGGAACAAGTGAAAAGTGAAAAGAAAATAGAAACACCGATAGAACAAAGGCAATTGACTGCAGTAGTTGTGTAAAAAGAGGTGATGAAAAATGCGAAAAATTAGCGTAATCTGGTCTGCAATGTTGTTAGTTGCATTCGTTGGTACAGTACATGCACAGGAGGCGGCAATCGACACGGGGGATAACGCCTGGGTACTCATTTCAGCAGCCCTGGTCATGATTATGATCCCTGGCGTGGGTTTATTCTACGGGGGCATGGTGCGCAGGAAAAATGCGATAGCGACAATAATGTTGAGCTTCACCGTTATGGCGCTGATAAGCATTCAGTGGGTCCTATGGGGCTACACTCTCGCTTTTGGTTCGGACATAGGAGGAATAATCGGGAGTCTCGAGCACCTTGGTCTTAGAGGCGTGGGAATGGAAGCCATGGCAGGTCTAACTATACCAGCCATGACCTTCATGATCTTCCAAGCGATGTTCGCCATACTAACGGTTGCCTTAATTGCGGGATGCTATGTGGAGCGCATCAAGTTCAGTGCTTTCATAGTCTTTTCCCTTGTATGGGCGACGCTGGTCTACGACCCAATAGCTCACTGGGTCTGGGGCGGGGGCTGGCTCGGGAGCATGGGCGCTTTAGATTTCGCAGGCGGCACAGTGGTTCACATCAGCTCGGGAGTTTCAGCTCTCGCTGTCGCCTTAGTAATCGGTGCGAGGAAAGGCTTTGGCACCGAGCCCATAAAACCCCATAACATACCTATGGCGGTTGTAGGCGCAGTACTGTTATGGTTCGGCTGGTTCGGCTTCAACGCTGGTAGTGCACTAGCGGCGGACGGCTTGGCAGCAAACGCCTTTGTTACGACAAATACCGCCGCAGCGGCTGCTGCTCTGACATGGATGCTACTGAGCTGGCGTCACAAGGCGCCGAGCGTACTGGGCATAGCGACAGGAGCCGTGGCTGGTTTGGTTGCGATTACACCAGCAGCCGGCTTCGTGACCCCCTTAGCTTCTATACCAATCGGCATCGGCGCGGGCTTCTTCTGCTACTACGCCTTGATATTCAGGATGAATAGAAAGATAGATGAGTCCCTCGATGTCTGGGCAGTGCACGGCATAGGCGGCACCTGGGGAGCTATTGCAACCGGGATCTTCGCCAGCGTTGGGGCGGCTGGTTTGCTGGCAGGGAACCCATCCCAGTTAGTCACTCAAATAATCGCCGTGGCAGTCACATGGGTGTACGCCTTCGTCGTCACCTATGCGATAGTGAAGATTATAGATGCAACCATAGGACTCAGGGTCGCAGAAGAGGATGAGGATGTTGGCCTTGACATAAGCCAGCACGGCGAAAAGGCGTATGCATGAGGTGATAAAATGAAGAAAATTGAAGCAATAATAAGGCCCGAAAAACTGGACTTGGTCAGAGCAGCCCTTGACGAGAAGGGCCTCCCTGGAATGACGGTATGCGAGGTAAAAGGCAGAGGGAGACAGAAAGGCATTACCTTGCAGTGGCGCGCTGGCGACTACCGGGTGGAATTCCTCTCAAAGGTGAAGCTGGAGATAATCGTGAACGACAAAGACGCGGAAACGGTGATTGCAACGATTTGCGAGGTTGCGAAGACCGGCAAGGTCGGAGACGGTAAAATATTTGTCTACTCTGCAGAAGAGGTAATAAGGGTGAGGACCGGAGAGAGAGGGAAAGATGCCGTTTAGGGAGCCTTTTGTGGTCGTGAAGGAGGAGATTGTTGATACAGTATACAGTAACCAAAGCGATAACAAGCACAGTGAGAACCGGCAAATTCGGCGATGGAAAGATATTTGTGCTGCCAGTCGAAGAGGAAGGCGATAAGAGTTAGAACTGGGGAGAGGGGTGAAGAAGCTTTGTGAGGGTTTTTTCCCCCCTCTCTTTTTTATTTTTTAGTTTCATGTTAATCTTGCAAAACCCTCACTCTTAGCTTTGCCAAATCCTCTTTTATCTCCACTTTGAGACCCATCCCGCCGAATATCTCCTCAAGCTCAGTTTTAACAAATTCTCTGGTTATATCCGGCCCTAAAACTAAAGTGAACGCATTTTCTGCATCTTCGCTTAATTTGAAGAGATTGCAAGCTTCAAGTCGTTTTAGTATATATTCTGCATGATAAAGTTTGTATTTGAACTGCTCTGCATGTGCCTGGCAAACTTCTCGGTGCAAGCCCCAGAACTTCTCTTTCTCTGGATGTGATTCGACAAAGTTCAAAAATAAGAGCCAGTGGTCTATATCCATTATGATATGTTCGCCCGTGGAGAGCATCTCGATATATGTGCGCACCTTCACCTCATCAACTGGTTCAAAGAGCATTCTATATTTGCAGTAAAATTTCAAAGCCTCGCGCATTAACTCGCTTTGTGATACTTTCAACCCCTTCTTCGCCTTTTTGAATAACTCTGTAGTCTCTTCATCCAGAGCAATTGTGACTCTTTCCGGTAGTTTCATTTTTCCCGTTACAATTAATCATATATTCTCTTACCCCTCCACCCACCGCACTGAAAACCTCATCATTCAGAGAAAAAGTTGAGTGGTAGCATTTTGAAGGGGTATGAATCTCTCTTCTTTTTTGTCTGAATCCAGCCATTTGCCGTTTCATAACTTTTGTGAAAAGTTCTCAAATAGTCTAAAAGAGGATAGAGGGTATTAAAATTTAGAGGAGGAATAGAACATGGAAAAAGAGGCAAAAATCAAGACAAAAGAGGAAGTATTTGAAACGGTAGAAAAGCAAGGCGTACAGTTCGTAAGGCTATGGTTCACGGACATTCTGGGTCAATTGAAGAGCTTTGCAATAACGCCAAAAGAACTGGAAGGTGCGTTTGACGAGGGGATGGGCTTTGACGGCTCCTCGATAAAGGGATTTGCAAGGATTGACGAGAGCGATATGCTCGCTAAACCCGACCCCGCTACATTCCGAATTGTTCCGTGGCGACCAAAGGAGCATGCAGTTGCGAGGATGTTCTGTGACATTTTACAGCCCGATGGCAGTCCTTACGAGGGCGATCCGAGGTACGTATTGAAAAGGAATCTTGAGCGGTTGGAAAAAGAGGGTTACACATTCTATATCGGGCCGGAGCTTGAGTATTTCTACTTGCGGAACGATAAGAATCCAGAAACGCTGGATGAAGGGGGATACTTCGACTTGACGACGCTGGATGCAGGAAGCGATTTGCGAAGAGATACGATTCTCACCCTGGAGGCAATGGGAATAGAGGTGGAGTATAGCCATCATGAAGTTGCACCTTCACAACATGAGATAGACCTCAGATACAAAGATGCACTGACGATGGCAGACCAGGTGATGACGCATCGAATCGTGGTAAAGGAGATAGCGCAGCAACACGGCTGTTATGCCACGTTCATGCCAAAGCCTATATTCGGTGTGAATGGCTCAGGGATGCATGTGCATCAATCACTATTTAAAGGAGAAAGAAACGCATTCTTCGACCTGAATGAGGAGTATCATCTGTCAGAGGCGGGTAGAGGGTATATCGCAGGATTGTTAAGACACGCACCAGAGATAACCTCGGTCACCAATCAATGGATAAATTCATATAAGCGTTTGGTTCCTGGATATGAGGCACCCGTGTACATCTCATGGGCGCGTCGCAACCGCTCTACGCTTGTAAGGGTGCCGATGTATAAACCAGGTAAAGAGAAAGCCACACGTGTGGAATTCCGCAGTCCCGACCCTGCATGTAATCCCTACCTGGCATTTTCCGTGCTGCTCGCCGCTGGATTGGCTGGTATGAAGGACAGGTATGAGTTGCCACCGCCTACGGAAAAGGACGTTTACCTGATGAACGATGAGGAAAAGGCAAAAGAAGGAATAAAATCACTGCCCGGGAGTTTGATTGAGGCAATTGCACTGACAGAGAATAGTGAACTGGTAAGAGAAGCTTTAGGCGAGCATGTCTTCAACAACTTCATCACTTCGAAGAAGGTGGAATGGGACGCATATCGCGTGGACGTGACAGAATGGGAGTTGAAGGCGTATTTAGGTGTGCTATGAGTCAAACTTCCTTTCGCAAAGGGAGTTTGTCAGAATAAGCTATTTTCTAAAAAGTTTTAGCATGAACGAGAAGTTAAAGACGAGAATAAAAGAACTCATCGAAAATGGTGCAAGGATAACAGAAGGCGATTTTGAGCGTGAGCTATACAGCATGGACATGGGGGGAGTTCCATTCGCAAAGCGACTCTTTGATACCACTCCAGAACTTGTAATCCTGCCTAAAAGCGTTGACGCACTCAAAAAAATCGCGAAATTTGCAAACGAGGAGAAAGTGGCACTATTTCCGAGAGGCTCTGTTTCTTCAGGGCTTGGAGGAGTGGTTCCCACTGTAAAGGGTATCGTTCTTGATTTATCGTTCATGGATAAGATTGTTGCGTTGAACAGGGAACAAGAGACGCTAAAAGTCCAAACAGGAGTCAGGTGGTCAGAGATTGATGATTTTTTGAAAAAAGAAGATCTTTCAGTTAGAGCATATCCCTCGAGCTTCTTTTCCACTGTTGGAGGCTGGATTGCTACTGGGGGTTACGGAATAGGAAGCTACAGGTTCGGGCATCTTAAATACCAGATTGAATCAATCGAGGTTATGTTTCCTTTGGGAGAGGTAAAGTCCATTCACCCAGAGGAAGAGGAGTTCGCACGATTTTTCGGCACTGAGGGGCAGTTCGGCATAATTCTAACGGCAACCTTGACACTGAGAAAGAAGCAAAACAAACCACCACCACATCTGATATATTTTGAGAGTGCCGAAGAGGCCTTTGAGTTCATAACAGGCATGATAAAAGCGGGCTTCATGCCAAACCACATAAAATACTTAGATGCTTCACATCTTGAAGAGGCAAACACCTTTCTGGGCGAGGATTTATTCAGCGTGAAAGATGCGGTATTAGTAGAGTTTGATGAGGACGAAGAGGAAACGAAATTTCTCTACTTCGCAGAAGGCAGAGGTATCCTTGCGGAAGATTACCTCTCAAATTACATCTGGCATGAAAGGCTCTTCCCGATGAAGAAAAGGAGCCGTAAACCAACTCCGCTGGCATGCGAACTCGTTATCCCCCTTGAAAACACTGTTCCGTATCTTAACGAGGTAAAAAGAATAACAGAAAGATGCGGGGTTGACATACAGGTGGAATCGCATATTGTGGGAAAGGAGAAAGCACTACTGATGTTAACGCAAATGTCCGATGTAAGAGACTCAAAAGCATACCTTGTCCATATAACTCTCGTCCCGGTACTTACCCAACTCGGGATAAAGTTTGGCGGAGTACCTTACGGTATCGGAATCTGGAATACCCCGTTCATAAAGGAGAAATGTGATAAGAAGACGCTTAAACTTTACAAAGCGTATAAGAGGGAAGTTGACCCGAGAAACATTTTGAATCCACATAAATTCTTCTCTATAAAGACAAAAATGGTGAATATACTGGGAATACTGTTTAAACCGCTCATGTTCGGACTGCTAATCCGCCTTGCAACTCTGGCTACGCCGGTTTTTGTTAAACTTATATCCCCCAAGGAAGAGTTTAAAGAGGAATCGCTACTTGAAAAGACTGTATATGCGTGTATTAAATGCGGGAGCTGTGCCGCTACTTGCCCCGCATATCTTGTTACCAATGAAGAGTTAGTAACGCCAAAGAACAAGCTTTATCTTGCTAAAAAACTGCTTGACGGAGAAGAAATATCGAAAAGCGATTCCGATAAGGTTTTTTTATGCACGCATTGCGGGATGTGCAGAGAAGTCTGTCAGAACGACCTGGACCTTGTCGCAGCATGGACCGAGCTGGAGAGGATGCTTGAAGATAGATTTGGCAAGCCGGGAGAAGCTATAAGGGATTTCGTCTCGACGATGGAATCAAGTGAAGAATACTGGAGGTTCGTATATGCCCAAAAAGTATAGCGTTGAGGTCTCACCAACACCGTCCCGGTATCCACCGATCGGGAAATTCGAGATAGAAAGAGGAGCAAACTGCATAAATTGCGGGAGGTGTGCCATAGTGTGCGTCTATGATGTCCACAGAAGAGGGGAGGAAGACCCAAGAGATATGGCAGAACCCGTTGATTATCGCTGTAAAGGATGCTTCTTCTGTATCCAGGAGTGCCCGAGAGAAGCATTGAGCATCAGAACGAATGAGGAGTTTTCTCTTCTCGGTGATTCTTACTGGACACCTGAGATAATCAGTAAGAACTGGTACCAGGCGGAGACCGGTAAGATTCCCGTCTCAGGTGCGGGATACCGTGGACCCTTTTCAGGTGAAGGGTTCGATTCAATGTGGACAGATATGTCCGAGATTGTAAGACCCACAAGAGATGGGATTCATGGTAGAGAATACATCAGCACCTCAGTAGATATCGGGAGAAAGTTACCTGCAATCAAATTTGATGCGCATGGGGAAATCGCATCGTCAATCCCGCCTACATTAAACATACCACTACCGATAATCTTCAATACACTCCCCTTCGGGAGGTATGAGAACGTATACGAAGCAATGGCAAAGGCAGCCTCTTACTTAGGCACCTTTATGATCGTAGAGCCAGATGAGTGGTTTAAGCTTGAAGGGAAGAGGAAAGAGGAAAGAGGAAATAGCGGTCTCACGACGCACCTCGTACCGCACATCTCACACTTCACATCCTCCGCAGAAGCAGATTTGATTAAGGCATGCAAAATGGTGGAATTTGAATATGAGAACGACATTCTGAGTGTGGTAAACGAGGCTAAGAAGCTAAATCCAGAAACTATTGTCTCTGTGCGGGTTCCTTTTGGTGATAACGTAGAGGAAATCGTAGAGGATTTGACTTATGCTGGCGTGGAAGTCATTCATCTTTATGCAGACATCAATGGAAGGGCGATTAATCAAACTTTAAGAAAGTTTGATCAAAATACTTCGCAACAAACTTTTAAAAAAAGTTTAATCAAAAATGCTTCGCAATCTGAACCAGACTTTATAAAGGATATGACTCTGGCCGTCCACAGGCATCTGATAGACCTCAAAATCCGGGATGAAGTCACGCTCATTGTGAGTGGCGGTATCGCAATGGCAGAGCACGTGGCTAAATCAATAATATGCGGTGCGGATTTGACTGCTATTGACCTGCCACTTCTTTTCGCTCTTGAATGCCGATATTGTAAAAATTGTCTTACTGGTCAAACTTCAGAAAAATTTGATCAACAAACTTTTAAAAAAAGTTTGATCAAAAATGCTCCGCAAGCTCCACAGTCATGTCCCGTAGAGTTAAAAGAGGTAGAACCCCAATGGGGTGCACAACGCATAATAAATCTCATCGGTGCATGGAGGAATCAACTTCTTGAGGTTTTAGGCGCTATGGGGTTAAGAGAAGTAAGAAGGCTGCGTGGTG
>JAUXGS010000214.1 GCA_030621945.1 Methanosarcinales archaeon
AAGGAAGGGATAGAGATACCGTTCCCGTATAGAACAATCGTCTATAAGAAGGATCTGGAGCGCAGAAAATGAGAATAAACATCGTGCAGACAAACTATGATCCTACGGACATAGAAAGGCTGAAAGAGATATTAGACGATGTGAAGGGAGGGGTAACCTGCTTTCCTGAGTGTTTTGCACTTGGAAGAAGCGGTGTCGAAACACTGCAGTACTTAAACAAAGTGAGTGATGAAACAAAGAGGATTATAGAAACAGTAAAAAAGACTGGGAAAACAGTTATACTTCCGTTAATCGAGAAACATCCAGTTATGCGGAATAGATTTTATAACACAGTCTACGTGATTCACAACGGCGACGTAATCGGCACCTACAGAAGAGTGGTCATCCATCCGATGGAAAAGCCGTTTATTCAATCGGGCAAGGGGTTTCCGGTATTTGAGTTCGATGATACCACTTTTGGTGTACTGGTATGTTTTGAAATTGCATTCCCAGAGCTTACACGGATAATTGCGCTTAATGGTGCCTCAATTATATTTGTGCCCGCAAGCGTACCAGAAGAGGCGGATTATTTGTGGGATGCAAGACTGAAAGCGCGGGCTATTGATAATCAACTCTTTGTAGTTGGCGTCAATAGATGCGGTGAGATTGGCAACGAGCGATATATCGGGAGAAGTATGGTCGTTTCACCACGCGGAGAAACCATCTATGCGTGTAAAAACGGAGAGGAGATTGCCTCAGTTGATCTCGATTTGGAGGAGATCGTAAGAGAGCGGGGGAGTGAGCCCACATTCAGTGAGTTTGAGATCGTGGTATATGACAAATTTTTGGAACGCTTTAAAGAGGTAAGAGAATAAGATAATTTTCAAAGTAAAACCGTTAACTGATAATTTTTTTCTAATGAATGGTTTGTTTAAATGTTGGATTTAGAGATTAGCATCATTTTTGGTGTGATGTATCTAATTTAATATGCATTCCGCTCCGTTTATCCATTATAACCGCAGCCAGTTCGTCTCTGTTCTCCGCCGTAACTTCCAGTATCTCGAACGTGCTCTTTATCTGCCTTACCAACTCGTGTGCTGACCGCTGATGAACTGAGACAATTAGATGCTTATCACTATTCATTGCTTTTTCTACCGCTTCTATGAATCGTCGGGACTTCAATTCCATCGGTCCGATTTCATCTATGATGATTATACGTGGTTCGGAACGTGTGAGTGCATTATTTATCGAGCGCGCACCTATGGCATCCAAATCAGTTAGATTAACGGTATATTTCCCCACCTTTGGGCCGCTCTGGTGGAGCTGCGTGTGAGCCAAAATACCCTTCTCTCCGGTGCTTATGCCCTCTATAGAGAATCCAACTCTTCGCCCTTTTTCGTGTATGTCGGACGTGAGCATACCACCCACAGCTATTCCCTCAGCTTTCAATCGCCTTATCACTTCCTTTATGATTGTTGACTTCCCTATCCCAGGCTTCCCAGTTATTCCTATTCTGAGGTTCACAGCTTTATCATCCATAGCTTACTTAAGGCGTTCTCCGTGGCAACGGTTATATCCTACATAACGATTGGCGCGTGTACAGAAAAAGTGCTAAGGTCAGGATAAAGAAGATGACAGAGGGTATAAAGGAGTAGGAGATGTTAAATAGGTAAACGAAGAGTGATGAACTCACGGGTCCTAACATAAATCCCAAAGTCTTTGCGAATTCAAATATGCCAGAATAAGCGCCGTATCTTTCACTCGGTACAATATCTGTGACCCGTGCCTCTATTAACGGTTCTACAAGGGTCGTACCAAGCGATATAATAAATATCGTTGCTAAGAGGCTGGGGAGTGACTGCAGAAATCCTAAGGGTATGATAAATACCGCGGAAATTACGAAACCGAGACAGATCAATTTGGTTTTACCAATCTTATCGCCTAACTTACCCAGCGGTATTTGAAAAATCATGAAAGGCGCGGCAGAGATACCGATCCAGAGTCCTATTATGAAGGGGCTGTAGCCCAGGTGGTGAAGGAACAACGGCCCGAAAACCCATCTGGCGGAATACCAGAAGAAAAGAGATACGGTGCAGAGCGCCAAAACTTTAAGTTCTCGGTGCTGCCGGAACTCTTTGAGCACTGCTAACAGATCATCCTT
>JAUXGS010000195.1 GCA_030621945.1 Methanosarcinales archaeon
ATTCCCCGCCTCTACGAAATACACTTCTACCATATTCATATCACCGGAGGATAGAACTACATGTTACAAGATGCTTGCTCTATCTCCCCTTACCAACGACTTAAGATGATGCTATGAAATCAGACGCCTTTGGCATCTCAGACTTCATACCTTTCCTCTTTCGTACTTCCATCACCTTCTCGCCGAATAGATTTGGTGGTATAGGCTTGAAGCCAGCGAACTCGGTGCTCCACAGCGCTCTTCCTTCCGTTACAGACCGTATGTCGCCCGCGAAGCCGAACATCTCTGCCACCGGCGTCTCCGCCTTCAAGGAGACCATATCGCCTTCGGTTTTCATGTCCAGTATCTGTCCTCTTCTACCCTGTAACTCCCTCGTTACGTTCCCCAGCAAATTCTGCGGTATGCTTATGAAGACATTCTGCACCGGCTCAAGTAAGGTAGCCTTCGCAAGCAGAATAGCAGCAAGTATTGCGGTGCGCACCGCAGGAATAACTTGCGCCGGTCCCCGGTGTATCGAATCATCGTGCAGCTTCACGTCCATCAACTTCACTTTTATGCCCCTGCACTTCTCCTTTGCTAAGGGACCCCTGAGCATCACTTCCTCAAACCCTTCCTGGATCAACTCCATTACCTCCCGCAGATATTGAACTCCCTTCGTCATATCAACCAACACGTTACCCTCGGTGATGTTCACGACACTCTTGGCTTCCAGTTTATCCATTCCCGCTTCCATCAACTGGTCTCGCAGCGCGACCTTGTCTTTGCCCACCACTAAACCCTCTGTTTGTATCTTGTCCACTACTTCGGCACCCAGAGGTTCGACTTTAATATAAAACTTGTTGTGCCGGTTCGGTGATTTTCCTTCCACCGGACCCGCAGTCCCTTCCACAGTCTCGCGGAAGACGACAATGGGTGGTGAAGCGATTATAGGGACGTCCTCATCAACCTGTATCCGATGCGTAATTATTTCGAGATGCAACTCGCCCATTCCTGAAACTAAATGTTCACCTGTTTCCTCGTTTATCTCAACCCGTATCATCGGGTCCTCTTTAGCAAACCTCCTGATCACAGCTATCAGTCGAGGCAGGTCTTTCGTGCTCTTCGCTTCCACTGCGACCGTAACAACCGGCTCACTGTAATGCTTCATACTTTCAAATGGCGCCATCTCCACGGTAGATAGCGTAGAACCAACAATCGCATCCTTCATACCCACGAGTGCAGCTATGTTACCCGAAGGTACCTCATCTACTTCTACACGTTCTTCGCCCATAAAGATGCATGCCTGCTGAATTCGGTTCGTTTTATAAATGCCAGAAACGATTAATTCCTTACCTTTTTCCAGGGTTCCACTGAACAGTCTTCCGGTGGCAACTTCTCCTGCATGTGGGTCTACGGAGATGTCAGTAACCATAAAAGCGACGTCACCGTCTCTATTGCAGTGTGTCATACTCTGCCCGATCTTGCCCGATTCGTCTCCGTGCCATATCACGGGAACACGATACTTTTGTGCCTCCATTGGATTAGGAAGATGATCGATTACCATGTCAAGGACTGCTTCATAACCCGGGCACTTCTCCGCCAATTCCTTCATGTTCTCCTGCTTGCAATACTCATAGACATCCTTAAAGCTAATTCCGGTCTTCTTCATGGTCGGAACACTTACGGCCCAGTTATACAACGCGGAGCCAAACGCAACAGTGCCTTTTGCTGCGTCAAGCTTCCAGTCCTCGTATTTCTCCTTGTTCATGCCCTTTATCAGCTTGTTTACCTTATCTATGATCTTGCCGAGTCGGATTTGCATCTCGTTCGCATCCACTTTCAGCTCGTTGATCATCCGATCAACTTTGTTAATGAAGAGAACGGGTTTCACGTTTTCCTTCATTGCCTGTCTCAACACGGTCTCTGTCTGCGGCATCGCACCTTCTACGGCATCAACGACCACCACCGCACCATCAACGGCTCTCAACGCCCGTGTCACGTCACCACCAAAATCCACGTGCCCCGGCGTATCTATAAGGTTAATGAGATACGATGTATCTTTATAATCATAAACCATGGACGCATTCGCGGCAAATATCGTTATCCCCCTCTCTTGTTCCAGATAATAAAAATCCGTAAAGAGCTGCTCGCCTGCTAATTCTTTTGATATTACTCCTGCTCCTGCAAGGAGGTTATCAGTCAACGTGGTCTTTCCGTGGTCAATATGAGCGATGATACCGATGTTTCGTATTTGCTCTGCCTTGTCCATCAATAATTTTGCCTTTTCCGCGGCTTTCTTTCCTCTTGTTGCCATTCCCTTACTTATCTCCTTTTGCTCTTCTCTTTTTGTCAGTTAGAACGTTTTAACCTTTAAAACCTATCTCGTTCGTAAAGGTTTAAGTATTAATATACTGTATAAGTATAAAGCATAAAAGCCCGGGTGGTGTAGCGGCCTATCATTGAGCCCTGTCGAGGCTCGGACTCGGG
>JAUXGS010000204.1 GCA_030621945.1 Methanosarcinales archaeon
CTTCTTTTATCCGCAAAACGTTATCTTACTTCCTTCGCCTACTCAAACATATCACAACCACTACCCCATCACTCATAGCCAACCAAAATTCAAATCCCGGAATTGGTAAAGGCGTATAAACCGGAGAAGGCTCAATAGCCACATATTCCCGGGGACCCATCCAATCATCAGGGTCAAACTCATTGCGATAATCCCTCGCTTCTGCAAAAAGAGATAGATAAATTAAAATCTTAAATAAAATATCCAGTATCAGGAATTAAAAGCTCGTTGATTTCATCTCGCAAAATACCCCTCTGCATCCAACCGCTGCAATCTCTCAGCCTCAGTCTCTTTAATCTCTTCAAATTCAAAATCAGGATCCATGGTCATCTGCGGAAAATTCTTTTGCCCGTCTTTCCATTACTCGCTGATTCCTGAGTTCGACTCAGAACGCAGTACAGCAGAAATTACATCGAAGTTCTCTGCTATGCATCTAAGCTCTTCTATTTGCTCCTGCTCTCTCTTTACCACTTCGTCCATTAGGCCCACATCTAAATAACCCCGGATAGCCGCCTCCACGAAACGTATAAGAGCGTCCGGTCTCAATGCATCCACTTCCCAGCTTGCAGCGCCGTACTGTTCAATATAGCTTTTAGCACGACTGTCAGTAATCTTCGCGGGGTTCGGAGGCGGGTTAAATTCGTGTATCTGGTCCATTGTCAACGCAACAGGAATAACATCAACAGGCGCATATCTGAGAAGCTCACTTAATCGCTCTCTAACATCTCTAACCATATCCAACCCGCTCGGGTCGTGGTCGCCAACATAAAGCAAAACACCCTTTTTGCCTGCGTTTAACGCTTCCATGAATCGCTTACTCATGTCGTAAATGGAAGTGATAGACGAGTATCCATGAACAACATTAAATCCCATATGGTACTTCTCATGCACGATTGGTGAGAGAACCGAGGATAACGCGTCCTTCTCGGTCACCAGCTCCAGATAATAATCCTGCCCGTCCCACCTGTCCCGCTTGAAGTTATGCATCATCGTTTTAATAAAATCGGGAACGCTCTCAAAGTGATAAGGAATTTGTGGCGTGCGGCTCCTATCCTCTATACTTTCCCAGTCCACAACCCCCCCGTATCGTGCTTTCTTTAGTATCCTTGAGATCTTCTTATATTCCCTCTCTTCGTTCTCTATGAACCCCCGCGCCACTAACTGATAGTAAAGTTGCCGTAATGTCAGTTTTATTTTCTGCGCGGCGTACTCATCTGCAATCTCTAAAAGTTGATCTAGTATCCCTTTTGATTCCTTATGGAACGTAACCTCTCGATATTTCTCTTTCATTATTTCACCCTATCTGTTATCAAATTCCAGGTCATATTTATATTTTGCGTTTGATATCCCCGCCATACCACCGCCAGCCACCTTCATCGCGTTCTGCAGTGCCAATGAGATTCTTAACCCACCTGCCCGGTCGCGGATAATCATCGCCAAGGATATAACCATCTTGTTCCTTCCTTTCTTCGTCTAACCGCTGCCGTGCGCCTTTGCTTTGCCTGGAAGTCGCGGCAATTCGCTTGGTGATGCTGTAGCACTTCTACTGTATCAAACCGCTTTGGAAAGAAAAAATAAAAGGGGCATCTAAGTTCCTTCTGCAAAAAATGATACACAATCTAAGTATAAGGACTCATTATGGCAACCGCATTGAGTGAAGGGAAAATAGAAAATAGGAAATAGAGAATAGAAAACGGTTTCTTTCTTAAAAGAAAGGTTCCAGGTTGATTTTTGATTTTTGATTTTTGCACTTTGCATTGTTTCTGTCTTAAACGTGCTTAGCTCCAAATGTGCTATATTATGACATTAAGCAAAAAAAAAATAGAAGAGTTATGGCAGGCGTACAAGGAGCATCCAACTGCCCATTTCGTGGCTGCTAAGTGTGGGGTCTCAATAACAGCCGTAGAGAGATATTGCAACTTGGAACATTGGGATGAACGCCTGCAGGAAATCAAAGATAAAGCACGTAGTCTTGCAGATGCAGATGCAGCCAGGCAATTATCAGTCCAAAAGACAGAGATGCTTTTTTACGAAGTCAAAATACGAATCCTCGAGTTTATCTTAGAGCAGATTGATGCTGGCGACTATAAACCGACCGTCAGGGATTTAGAAGGGATTGTAAGACTGGAGCAATCACACAAAGGAGGAGCACCAGACAGCGGGAATGAACAGAGTTCTACCCTGTCTGAGTGGCTTGATAATGACAAAGGAGGCAAAACGCTACTGGTCAAAAAACCAGTATAAAA
>JAUXGS010000121.1 GCA_030621945.1 Methanosarcinales archaeon
CACGCAATAACTACTAAACTCAAAAAGCACATTAAAGCAATTTCGCCAGCACCTTAAAATCCTCAATTAATGCTCCTTTCATGTTTGGATTATACGTAGCAACTGCAGGATGATACAGTGGTACAATTTTTTTATTGCCCGAGATGGTGCTTACCGCAAATACCTTGCCGTGTATTTTGCTTATTTTATCCTTCTTCGAGTGCAATCCGAATTTATCGAAGATATAGGACAACGAGAAGTTGCCAAGAGTAGCAATAATCTCAGGTTGAATAATCTCCAGTTGTGCATCTAAATAGAGTGTACACGCACGTATCTCCTCTGTTGTAGGATTTCTATTATCGGGTGGGCGGCATTTTAAGACGTTGGCTATATAAACTTCGTTTCTTTGTAGTCCAATTGATTCTAATAATTCATCAAGTACCTTTCCCGCTTTGCCCACGAAAGGCTCGCCCTTCAAATCTTCATAGTAGCCAGGAGCTTCACCGACAAAAACTATTTTGGCGGATAACGAGCCTTCACCAACAACCGGATTGGTTCTCGTTTTCCATAACTCGCAACGCTTACACGTCTTTATTCTCTCTTCTATACGTTCCATCTCCGCTTCGTGACCCATTTTGACAAATTTCTTTGCTCAAACTTTCATTCTTTCTTTTGAAAAGAGAGATAGTCTGTTTGTTTGGTGGTATAGCGGTTCGCTTATAAATTTATCTATCTCTTCGGCAATTCTCTTATTTCGCTTTCACTGATCCCCAATCGGTTCAAGAGTTCAAAAAGAAGATTCTGCTCGAAATTAGCGTATACGATCTTATCTGGCACTGCTATTGCTATCTTCCGATACTTTAATTCTGGATACGATTTCTTAAACACAACTCCAAGTTTACCTATCCATTTCGGGATCTCCTCGGTTATAAAAAGTACCGGGAAGTCCTTCCATTCCCGTACGTCATACCACGATAAGCTATCAGTAATTGCGATGTGCAGTGTATCATGACCTATAAGCATGTTACCTGTAATAAACAGGGAGGAATCATCCATCGTGAACCCACTGAAATACCCGGTCGTTTCTTCTATCTCTTTCTCTGACAGACCGGCTTGGTCTGCCATTTTCGCGCTCCACGGTTTTATACTCTTTCTCGCATCTGCTACAAGTTCCTCTATCTCTTTCTCAAGCGTGCTTATCACCGGCTTCTCGGTGAGTTTATTTTTTTTCCACACTTTCAACCTTGCCTTTACATCATTTATTGCATCCTCACTCTGGTACAACTCCAGGAATTCATTCTCTTTCTTCTTACCGTACACGCACAACCGCTCCTTGAGCAATTTCTCTTCTAAGGCCTGGAAGATCTCAGGTGAAAACGTTTCCGATAGATCAGTTCTTATAAGCTCATGCTGCGTGAACCCCGCAGTGCCATGCTTACCTAATTTCAAAAGCAAATCTATCATTTTTAGCGCCGCTTTATTCCCTTCTTCCACGGCATTCTCAAAATATTTTGATAAATTCCCGGGCTGAGGCGAATATCTGGCCGTAATATCATCGAAAAACTCTTCATAGCCAGACAAACAAAGATATTCGTTATACGCGCCTATTTTTAGAATCTCTCTTCTCCTCAGCTCTTTTAATAACTCCTTGCAGTCCTTTCCTGTAATCGCCATGAAGTTTTTCACTAGCGCTTCCTCCGTCGTATAATCTTTCAACAGATGGAATAGCCCCAACAGTGTCTTCATATCCTCGCCACGTGCCTCAACCAAGCTCAAAAGCGTGCTCTTATACTCTTCTGGAAACATATTTTTTCACCACTCTCTCTTCTCTTACTTTATTTATATCCTTTATTTCAGTTATGATTCACCCAATAATCGGTCTACAAGCCATTCTGGATCAAACTTCTCTAAATCGTCATATTCTTGACCCAGTCCTAAGAACAAAATGGGTTTAGAGGTCGAATGCGCGATGGAAATAGCCGTTCCGCCTTTCGCATCCACATCAACCTTCGTCAATATGCCGGCATCTATTCCTACCGTTTCGTCAAATTTCTTCGCACGTTCTACCGCATCATTTCCTGCAACCGCTTCATCCACGAATATCACCAGGTCTGGCTTTGTCACACGACAGATCTTCTTCAACTGTTCCATGAGATCTACGGACGTGTGCATTCTCCCTGCGGTGTCTGCCAGAACCACATCTTTACCATTCGCTCTCGCATAGTTCATCGCATCATAAACAACCGCTGCGGGGTCTGCACCATATTGATGCTTTATTACTTTTATTCCCAATTTCGATGCATGTATCTCTATCTGCTCCGTTGCTCCTGCTCTGTACGTATCCGCAGAGGCAATCGCTATCGAATAACCCGCATCAAGCAATTTCTTCGCTACCTTTGCTATACTCGTGGTCTTACCAGTGCCATTCACACCTACAAAAACGATATTTACCGGCTTCTCGCTTTTAGCCACAAACTCATCGAAATCAAGCGTGCCACCAGCGGCAAAAACGTTTAACAATGCATTTCTGATCGCCTCTTTCACTAACCCCTCGGTATTCTCTCGCCATTTCTTCCGCCCACCTACCAACTCTTTCTTCACACCGGAGATTATCTCTTCCGCTACTGACAATGCAACATCGCTCTCCAACAGCGCTATCTCCAACTCTTCTAAAGGCTTATCCAAATCTTTATCGTCTAAAATCGTCTCCCGCTCTAATAGCGCCTTGCCTTTCTCCTTTAGCGTCTCCCTTATACCTGTAGCAGGTGCCGGTTTACCTTTCAGTACCGGCTTCGCCTCTCGTCCTCTCTCTACCGCCTCTTCCTTGTCTTTCTCTTTTATCTTCCCTACTACAGTATCGCGAAATGCGTTAAGCTTCGTCCTTAGCCGGTCAAACATTTTTCCTTTTGATTTTTTTCCCCTTTCTTCTTTATAACTCGTTTTTACTACAAGCCGAGATTTGCCCTCCAGATTACGCTGATAGCTCTTGCAATCTCGCCTGTAATGTCTGCGCCTCTTGCTCTATCCTTTGCAATACGCTGGTCATTTCACGCTGTGAATTCTCTAACTCAGTCTTCATTCCACTAAGGTACTCTATCGAGGAATCAGGATCTTTTTCCGCACTTACTCCTCCGCCCACTCTCACTATTATTTTATCAGTACTGCTGAGCGTAACGTAAATAGATGAATTTGCCCCGATTGGCACTATCAACTCGTCACCTGCTTTCATCTTCTTCAACTGTTTTATCGTCTCTGTCGCCTTATCATGCTCACTTATCGCCTGACGGACAAAAAGTAACTCTTGAGACATTTGTTCCGCCTGCGCTTGGTATTGCCGCAATTTTAACAGCAGAGATTGTAGTTCCGCTTGCTGTTCTCTCTCTTTTTAAGTTAATTCTTTCTCGCTCTCCTCCATTTTTATCGCCTTCAAAGATTAATACTCATTTTATCCTTATTAAATTCCCTGTAAAGGTATTCAATAGATAGAAGATGTAATTGGTGGATATAGGAAGAGTCAGGCAGGCGGAATGGGGGAAAGGTGAAGAGAGCAGGGAAAATGAAAATAAAAGGTAGGAGTATCTCAAAAGGAACGGCGACCGGAAAAGCATTGATTTCAAAGCAAAAAATCTCCTTCCTCGGTGCTGTAGACCCGGTTACGGGCATCATCGTTGATAAATCACTTGACATTTATGGAAAAAGCATAACGAATCGCATTTTGATATTTCCGGGCGGAAAAGGCTCAACCGTTGGCTCTTATGTACTCTACCAGCTTAAGAAGCATGGGAAAAGCCCGTATGCCATGATCAATCGTCGTGCAGATACAATAGTAGCTGCGGGTGCAATTATCGCGGGAATACCTGTGGTTGACTCGCTTGAAACTGACCCGATTGAAGGCGAACTGATAAAGGATGGTGAGGAGGTGCTTGTGAATGGAACCGAGGGCTACATTGAATTACTATGAAGAAACGCTAAAAACATTGGAAAAACAGGGATACCACTTCGTAGGAACGCACAAGCACAGTGCGGTGAAAACGTGTTTGTGGTTACGGAGATCTATCAGAGGAGAGGGGAATTGTTATAAGGGTAAATTCTACGGTATTAGTGCGCATCGGTGCATTCAGATGACACCTTCTATTTTCTGCAACCAGAGCTGTGTTCACTGCTGGCGACCTCTTGAGGCGTTTAACATAGTGGGGGAAGAGGAGCCGGTCATTTGGGATGCTCCTGACGAGATAGTGGAAGACAGTATAAAAGAGCAAAACAGGCTTATATCCGGG
>JAUXGS010000208.1 GCA_030621945.1 Methanosarcinales archaeon
GCCAGAGAAAGCGAACGAAATCATGAAAGCAATAAAAAGCTTGATTGATTCTAAATGTGAGAAGTATCCCAATATAAAATATCTGGTTATTGTTGGTGATGACAGGATAATACCATTTTACAGGGTTACGGACAATACAGATAAACCGTTCGTCTCCGGATCCTGGAGGACTACACGAGATTATGATAGAGTCAACGCCGAGAGCACTGTCGGCTCGGCACTGCACCAGGACATGTTCTTGACTGACAACTATTATGCCACGGATAAGCCGATAGAATGGAAGACCAATGAGGTGATTATACCTGAATTGCTCATCCCAAGCATGCCGATTGGCAGGCTGGTGGAAAGTCCTGAAGAGATAACAGCGGTAATAGACGCTTTTTTTCAATCCGAAACGGTAAATCCTGATAAGGTCTTCGTGACAGCCTATGATTTTATGTGTGATTCCGCGCTGAATTGTAGTTTAACGCTGGAAGATAAGACAGAAGGAGCAACAGAAACCGTTATAAGTGGAAAAGAGGAGGTTACCGATGAATCTTTCTTCAATAGGATTTGGGAAGGGTTGAACAGCAGCAATGACGTTGTGCTTATCTTCCAGCACGCTGAGCACGACCGTTTTGAAATTCCTAACCCTCGTGAGATTGAAGCATATGCGTATATCACTTCGCAGAATATCTCCACTGCCACAGGTTTGAGTGGTTCGATAACTTGTTCTATGGGCTGTTTCTCAGGTCTCAATGTACCGTCTAACGCATCATCTGAGGACTTTGACCTTGCGCAAGCATTCGCGCAGAGAGGGGTGCTAGCTTACATTGCGCCAACAAGCTACAGCATAGGGCTCTTTAGGAGCATAGGAGCTCACGAACTCCTTATTTGTTACTTTACACAATACCTGTGCGAACGCATGGACGTTGGCACTGCGCTCACCCGCGCAAAGCAGGAGTACTGGGCAACCAATTACGACATCAGCTATATAGATGAGCAAGTCCTTGAGACCACAACACTGTATGGCTTACCGATGACCAGGATCAACGTTCCACGCCTCAACAGGTCGTATAATCTGTCTAAAATGGAGATTATGAGCCGTGAGCACACCTTGGATGAAAAACCGGACATATTGGTAATCAGTCCAACTCACACACCGATAAACATCCCGTTTCCCCTTTATAATCTCACCTATTACAAGAGCACAAGTGGCGAACTGTTATCTGATCCTAATAGACCTCTTCAACCAAAGGAGATCAGAATTTTCCATCCAACTAGCACACGAATGTTACACGGCGTAGTCCTTACCAGCGCAAAATATCAGGTCAAGTCAATCATCCCAGTGGTAGATACCTATATGCAATCGCATACGAAAGGAGTATTTTCCGCAGATGAGATAAGAGATTGGTATCCGCCACAGATATTCAAGCTAAAGTCGCTCTGCTCTCCTCGAGTACCCACAGAATCACGTCAATACTTGATTGTGATCACAGGGCAGTATAAAGGATCAACAGTTGCCACTCCCATATTAGAAGGGAGAGAGGAAAGGCTGTATGATGAGCTCTCTTTCCAGCTTTATTATGCGTCTCCTTATGCGGAAACAAAGCCGCCGGTGATCAATGTTTCGCATATGATAAATCATAACGTTACAATATCGGTTAATGCCAGCGACGAATCCGGGATACAAAGGGTTCTGGTGACTTATACAGGTGGCGAAGGCGAATGGAAGAGCAAAGACATGAACAAGGCGGGCGAGCTATGGACTTGCGAGATCCCAATTGACGAAATATCCGAGTTCTTCGTGCAAGCAGTGGACAATAATGGAAATGTGGCAGTAGGTAACGTCTTTCTTTGATGACCTTTCCACTTATTCTTTTGATAGCGCAAAACTTAAATTAAATACCCACTATTTCAGAAGCGATCGATGTTACAAGCGAAAGAAGATGAAACCTTTATCGTTTACGAAGGGATTTATCACGAAAACGTGGTTATTGATGAACCGCTTGTTCTAAGGGAACACACAATAAATAGTTTACCCGCCAGAGGTGATTTTTTATCATGCTGCATGTTCGGGGATGTAAAATCGAAATAATAGAGTGTTAGGGAATGATTTTAGGATTGGTTTAGATTATCGCAATAGCGTACAAAATAATGTAACGTTTAGAATTCGTTGTCGGGAATCGAAGTTCATAAAAACATGATAGGTTGATAAGTTTAAAAA
>JAUXGS010000061.1 GCA_030621945.1 Methanosarcinales archaeon
AAAAGGTGGAGAATTAGCCTGTTAGGCGGTAAAAAATCCGAAAAATACGTGCCAAAACTGAAAAAAGGGTTTGAAGGTTACAGGGGGGTCATAAATAGAAGTAAATCAAAATTCTCTAAGATCTGTAAGATAATAGAGGCATTTATGATTGGCATAACTCCAAGAGCAGCCAGCGAGAATCGTTGACCTGCGAAGAGTGCTCGCCATCTGCCAAAAAGGTCCAGCGATTCTGGAGATAATCCGAAGAGGGGAATATTACCGAGGGCAAAATAGAGAATGAGTATAAGAATGGTAAATGCGAGTTTTGTCTTGAGAGGAACATGCTTTTTAGGTCGTTCCACCATCGGGATTTTACTTAAAAATGGCGTTAACGCATCCCTTAGTTTTGTCCCCCCTCATCTCACTTTCTTTACTTAATCTCCTCCAAAGAAGCGCCGCATCATTGGATGCATCTCCATCATCTGCTCAGATGCTATGTCTTCATAGAGCCTGTAAGCAATGCTCACTCCCAGAAGTAAACCTGTCCCTGATGCCTGCCCAAGTGTGCCAAACATATTTGCAACCACACACATCACTCCCAGTATAGCACCGCCCATGAGCGTTATTTTCGGGATGTATCCTTCCATCATCTTCTCTATCGCTGCAGGGTTCCTCCGATGCCCCGGGATTTGCAGCCCTGACCGGTATATCTGTGACGCCACATCCTTAGGCCCCATTCCAGTCGTACTTATCCAGAATAGAGCGAATATTGCCCCACCTATAGCCATAAACGCAAAGTCAACACCCAACCGCATAGCAATTTGCCAACCCGCAACGTTCGGATAAGCGCTATGCACAAGTGATGGGAACCAGTCCCAGGGACTATAAACGGGGTCAAGATAATACATCAAGCCGGAAACCGCACTGTTTTCATCATACGTTCCAACCCAAGATGGTCCAATTCGAGAATAAATCAGCCTTCCGAAACCCTGTATACTCGCCTGTAATGCTCTTACAAGGATCATCGGAAGCACACTCGCGTATAAGAGCTTAATTGGGAACCTGCCACGGGCACCTCTCGCCATCGAATGTGCCAGTGGTATCTCTAAACGAGTACTCTCAAGGTAAACCACGAGGAAAAATATACCGATAGTTGAGAAAAGTGCAATTAAGTGATGCTGGAAAAGGAACGTTATTCCCCCACTCAGCATAGTATTCCCAAGATCTCCTTGCTGCACTAGTTCTATCCATCTGGGAATTACTCCCACCGCCCAGCCGCTTTCGTCGGGAACCCAATTTATCAGCCCGGTAATTAACGCCTGTGAGACACCAGCGATGATGAACAATGAAACACCTGATCCGATCCCCCATTTTGATACCACCTCATCCATGAAGTAGATAAGCATTCCGCCGATGAAGATTTGGATGAAGAGCATGAACGCGATGACCTGCAAAGATACACCCAGCATTGCGGCTATTTCCGGATTCGGCTTATAAAAGCCCACAACGTATGTCATGCTAATGAGAGCGGCAAAGCCCACAACGAGCAGTTTCTGCATGTTTTGGTAAAACACCTGGTCTCGAGGGTCGCTCAAGTTTAATTTTATTATTCCCGCGCCAACCAGAAGTTGTAGGACAATAGAAGCATCAACAATTGGCATGATTCCCAGCGCAGTTAATGAAAACATTTCCCCCGCGAATATCGCACGCCATCTGCCGAAAAGGTCCAGCGATTCCGGCGACAGCCCGAAGAGGGGGACATTACCAAGGGCAAAAAAGAGAACAAGTATAGCAAGAGTCCAGCCTAACTTCGCTTTAAAATGAATGTGCCACCCCGGGCGTTCAACCATGGGGAATTTACTTAAAATTGGCGTTAAAGCATCCCGTAAATTTATATTGGTCATCTAAAGCAACACTCACTCATACTCCGCTTTCTACTGCTATTTCTACACTTCCACCTACACGTTCTATTTTTTCCTGCGCTGTTTTTGATATTTTGTTCGCTTTAAGCATCAGTTTCTTCGTTACTTCCCCCTTGCCCAATATCTTCTGTATACCGAGTTCATTTACATCGAGATAAATGCCATCGCCTTTTTCTTCCGCCTTTCCTCGCTCTATCAGCTCTTCTAGTATCTCTTCCAAATCACCCACGTTCACCGTCTTATAGTCGCTGTGATTGTAGGTGGGTAGCTGGGACTTGTTCTTTCCCTTTCTTATCCCCCTTTTCAAAGACCACACAACGTGATGCGCGTATGCGCCAGCATGCCCGGATCCCCCTTTACTCCCTTTCCCTCTTCTCTTCTTAGCCGAGCCACCACCGCAGGTTCTTGTTCCTCTTATCCTTTTTATCCTCTTCTTCATATACGCAGACCCTCGTCTATATCCTACCAGCAGTTTAAAAGCATCATTTATATAGCTTTACCTTTTATATCTCTACTAGCAACAACAATAGTATAGTTTGCCTTGTATTATAAATTGGAGGATTAAAGGGAGATGTTAAAAGTAGATATAAAAATAGAAAATGTAGTAGCGAACTCAAGGCTTGCTGAAAGCCTCGATCTGGAATATATCGAATCGAAGTTGGAAGATGCGACGTTCACGAAGAAAAAATTCCCTGGTCTGGTTTACAGGACAAAGGATCCAAAAGCCGCTTTTCTCATCTTTCGCTCCGGGAAAGTGGTGTGCACCGGGTCGAAGACTGAAGCAGGCGTTCGGAAGGTAATGGACATGCTTGCTGCCGCACTTATGGGCATAGGTATGAAAGTGGATGAGCATCCGACGTTTAAAGTGCAGAATATCGTCGCTTCTGCCAATCTTGGAAGAGAACTTAATCTCGGAGCCATCGTGGTAGGGTTAAAGCTTGAAGGTATGGAGTACGAGCCGGAGGTTTTCCCAGGATTAGTGTATAGAATCAAGGATCCTAAGAGTGCTATATTGATCTTCAGCTCTGGACGGTTGGTTATAACCGGTGGGAAGACCATGGAGGATTGTGAAAAGTCGGTGAAGGTATTACTTGATAAATTGACAGAGCTGGGATTGATTGAACCGTAAAAGTTGAAAATAGGACGTTAATCGCGATTTATAAAAGGATAGAATCGAAAGGACTCGGAAAAGAATAGATTGGAGTAGGATAAGCCGTTTTAAACGAGAGCTTCTTTTAGACTACCGAGATTGAACTGAGTATTTGCGCAGCCATTCTTTGTCAACGGGATTCCTCTAACCGCCAATCCTTCTGATTCTGCAACACTTAGTCCCAACTTTATTTCTTCGGGGCACGCAATTCCTGAAACGGCATCGCAATTCATACGTCCAAAAATCTTCTTCATGCCCGAACCCCCGGGCAGAATAAATACTTTATAACCATTCTCTTTGCCGAGTTCTGTTGCTTGATTTGCTAAGCAATCGGGCGAGCAGTGGTTGCAGAAATACGAAGAAACATCAGGATCAAAGTCCGCTTTGCATCGCCAATCCATGTATTTCCTGCAGCAATGTGGCACGAGCAATATCTTTTCGTTTGCTTTTTTGAACTCCTCCTCATGAACCAGATTTTTAATTTGGAGGTCCACCAGGTCTTCAACAATAGAAATTGCGTCTTCCAACTGAATGCCCAAGAGCTTATCCACTCTAAATTTTCTAACGGTACTCTTTGAGAACGCCCCTAATTTCCTGTGTAATTTACGTTTATCCACTACCTTCGCAATATCCTTAAAAAAATCTCTTGGGAGCTTTGTCAAATCGTAGTTGAAAGAATATGCCATAATCTTATATCTGCAATGGAAGTATAAAAATGTTGTACGTGTTTAGCTAACACGAGATTACACATCGCGGGCTCTGCCCACATCCCCGCAAGCCCTGAAAGGGTTTATTTCACGAGAAAATATGAAGATGTAAGATACAAAATGTAACTCTAACCAGTATCGTGTGCCCCGTATCATCTTCTTGTGTTAATTATGTGGCTCTGCTCCATGTCCCAGCAAGCCCTGAAAGGGCTTATGTGGAATCTCGTGGTTTCTAAATTTTTGCCTCAGCTAAACGCATACCAAAAAGAAATAACCAAACACACATAATATTCTGGATCTCATATGTATCCACGAATTTCCTATAGCAAGTAAATCATTATTCCGTTGTACATGGCAATTTATTTATATCAAGATAGCTAAGGGGAAAGATAAAACGCATGGACACAATACAATCAACTCTTTTAGGTGTGCTTCAGGGGATCGCGGAATGGCTTCCAATTAGCAGTCAAGGACAGACGGTGCTCGTCATGCTAAATTTTATGCAGATAGACCTTGAGACCGCTCTATCAGTAGCTGTTTTCCTTCATATAGGCACAATGCTCGCGGTTCTGCTCAAATTTCGAGAAGATTTTTTGGCCATGCTGAACCCAGAGTCAAAATTATTGAAGGACATCATCGTTGCAACATTATCAACGGGAATCACCGCACTACCTCTTCTCCTCTTCATCAAGAACTTGTTCGAGTCTGGAGACTTTGCAACGGTTTTAATAGGCATTATGCTGATACTAACCGGGATTATGCTCGGAGTTCAAAGGCGATCTGGCAACAGCTACCGAACTCTTGATGAGATAACCACGAAAGACATGGTGCTTGCAGGACTTGCACAGGGATTTTCCATTCTCCCCGGAATCTCCAGATCGGGAACTACAATTACTATTCTGTTGATGTGTGGCATCAAACAGGAACTTGCACTGAAGCTGTCATTTCTTATGAGCGTTCCGGCGGTGTTGGGTGCTGTTGTATTGTTTGATGTTTGGAAAATATCAGCTATTGCACTGAGCGATGCAGCCATTATGGTACTGTCATCACTTATAGTAGGATATGTAACAATGAGCATGCTCTTACGATTTGCAAAGCGTGTGAATTTCGCGATTTTTTGCGTTTCCTTAGGCGTACTGACTCTTTTATTGTCTCAGATAGCTATATTTATATAGAGGGATATGGAGATGCAGACGATAGGATTAACCGCCGCAATGATATTCGCGTCCTTCGCGATTATTATGGTAGCACTACCGCGCTTTATAAAGAAACTAAAGAAAAGGGGCACCGTAGCTACCGATCAATACAAGAGGGATTTGAGAAAGATACCCACATGGGGCGGGGTTGCGATTCTCGCTGTGGTCTTCTTACTGTTCAGTGTAGCTGCTATCTTCGAACATCTACCGATGCCTTTTTCAGTGCCACTTCTGGCAACGGAAGTGGATTGGGCGATACTGATAGTAGCGAGCTTGTTTGGTGCCTTTGGGTTGGTTGACGACTTTGTTGATGTTGGCAGACCGGTGAAAATCCTCATGCTTTTCTTCTTTTCTTATAAGTTAACCTTTGTGATAGGATCTACAATGGTTACGATTCCGTTTTTAGGAAGCTTTGACTTCGGCGCTTATTATCTCTTTCTGATCGTTCCCCTTTATGTATTGGTGGCGGCGAACCTCGTGAATATGCATTCTGGATTTAACGGGCTGGCGTCTGGACTGTCAGTCATCGTGCTTGCATTCTTACTGGTTAAATTCGTAATGGCAGGCTATGCCGGTGTTTTCGTGCTGAGCTGTCTCGTCGGAGCCACTGCAGGCTTCTTATGGTATGACAAGTATCCAGCCAGGATATTTATGGCTAACATTGGCTCTTTGTCCTTAGGGGCAGCTATCGGCGCTGCGGTTGTGGTATCCGGCTTTCTGGTGTCGGGGTTCATCATGCTCATACCGCACACGATTAATTTCTTTATGTATGTTTACTGGCGGCTCATGCACAGGGTTCATCCAGAGGACCAGAGATGGAAGATAGAGAAGTTCGGGGGAGTTCGGGAGGATGGTACGCTTGAGGTTCCGAATCCATTGACACTGAAATGGGTGCTGCCATATTACTACAAAATGACGGAGAAGCAAGCTGTGCTGGCGATGTACGCGTTAACAATACCCTTTTGCGTTGTTGGACTGTTCATCCCGTATTGATTTCATTTTTTCAAAAAAGCTTTATAACATGAAAAAGCGAGAAGATAAAAGGAGCATAGAATCATGAAAGTCGTCATTTCGCTGGGTGGCATATTTTTCTCGGACGCTGAGACAATAAAGACCGTTGCAGCGATGCTCGATGAACTTGCTAAGTCGTGCAATTTATACGTGGTTACCGGCGGTGGAGAACGAGCTCGTGAGTATATAAAAATAGCACGTGAGTTAGGTGCGAACGAAGCACTCTGTGATTATATGGGTAT
>JAUXGS010000048.1 GCA_030621945.1 Methanosarcinales archaeon
AATCTTCCCTCTCTCTTTCAGCACACGTCTCACCTCCCTCAAAGCTTCTCGCGGATTGGGGAGTTCATGCAGCGCTTTGAGCGAAACCGCAAAATCGAAGGTGTTAGTTGCAAAAGTCAGTTCCTCCGCGGATTGAACCATAAACGTGACGGAAGACGATTTTATTCGTGCTTTTTCCACGGTCGCTCGTACTGGATCAATCCCGGTTACAGCACAGCCCATCCCCTCGCTTAAATACACCGCAAGTTTTCCCGTGCCGCAGCCAATATCCAGTATCTTCAAACTCGCTGTCTTCGACTTTATCTTCTCTTTCTCTCGTTTTAGCCGCTCACATAATTCGGTTACCAGTTCCACCTCATTCGCTAATAAGTCCATTGCTTTTCCGTTTACCGTCCGTGCTGTTTAATTGGAACTTCTCTTTAGTTTTCTTTTCCGTTAACGCTTTTCTTTTTTAATTTAAGAGAAAAAGGTTAAGTAAACAGCTCCAAAGCCTCCTTCTCTGTAAGCATTTGCCTCCGTTTCTGGTCATCCCAGAGCTTCCTGAACGTATAAAAATACTCGTAAAGCTCATAAATATCACTCGAATAGATCACCACTCCCTGCTCTACCACATCCATCTTAAGATAAAGCGGCATAAGCTCAAATACACGCACATCATATCGCTCAGCTCTTACATTTGACAGAATCCATCTTGAAAGCTCTACCCTATCGCTTGCCGATGGTGCAACGACACAGATGTCTATGTCGCTTCGTTCATTACTTTCGCCCGTGACCACAGAGCCGTAAAGCAGCACGCCCAAAACTAAACTATTATCAAACAAGAACCTGAGGTCTTCTCTCACTTTTCCCCTAATGTCTCCCGCATCCATTGCTCAATCACCTCCACAAAATATTCTATCTTTGGCAATAATTCCTTTATGCTGACAAAGGCGATGAGGTCGTCAGATTGATTGTACCGATGCACCAACCTGTTCCTCAATCCGTTTGCTTCAATTAGAACCCCTTTCATACTTTCGTTTATAAAATCCAAGTTCTCAATATTTGTATAATCATCCTTTGGAACCATCTTCCCATCCTTGCATGCCATTGCAATTATGTCCATGCACGACTCAGCTACTTCCTGGAATGCTTTGTACGTTGCCAACTTCGTTTTCTCATCTCGTGTGAAACCCTCAGACTCAAATTCTTCTGTCCATTCACTTATCTCTTCGCATCTCTCAATAATTACGTTTATCTTATCCCTGTATCGCTTTACGCGTTTTATTTCCATTTATCTGCCATCCAACACAATTATTCCATTAATACTCTTACGCTATACTTTGATAAAACTTTCATTCGTATAGACATTCATCTTATCGCCCCTCACGAACCCGATAATGCATAAACCCGTCTTCTCCGCAAGCTCAACCGCCAAACTCGTTGTCGCACCACGCGATACAAGAAGAGGAATATTTGCTACTGAGCACTTCAACGCCATTTCCGACGAGATTCGACCTGTGCTCGCAATAAAGGTCTTTTCAAAATCTATATCCCTGATTAAGCCGTAGCCTATCACTTTATCAAGTGCGTTATGCCGTCCTATGTCCTCTGCTATGCAAATCGGGACGTATTTGTAATTAGATTTGTCAAATAATCCGACCAGATGCACACCACCTGTGATATCGTGCACCTGAGAATGCAAAATGGTTTTTACCCCTGCAATTATATCGCCAACGTCAATTTTCACGCTGGAACGTATCTTCGGTAATTTTGATTCATCCAGGAACGAAGACCCTGTGCCGCATCCACTCACAATGATTTTTCTTGCCGCTAATACTTTTAGAGGATGGGTTATTATCACGTTTGCAGTGTTATCCTCGAGCTGCAAGGACTCTATTTCATCAATGCTTTTTATAATACCTTCTGCGAAGAGATGCCCCATAACAAATTCTTTCTTCATCTGCGGGCTTATCATTGCAGTTACATAGTGCTGACCATTAATGGAGATGGATAACGGCTCTTCCTTTATGACCTCATGCTTTGCCTCTACGAATGTATCTTCGCGGAATTTTAAGCATTTTAACTCCTTTAACATTTACATTACACCACCTTTGCAATCCCCTCAACGGTATCTAAAAACGTATCAACCTCCTCTTTCGTATTGTATAAATATACAGAAGCCCTGACCGTTCCATCCTCCAGACCTAAATAGTGCATCAACGGCATGCAGCAATGATGTCCCGACCGCACCAGTATATCAGAAGCTTCATCGAGCATTAACGCAATATCGTGCGGATGCAAGCCAGTAATAGTGAAGGACACCACGCCGATCCTTTCGCTCAGATTCGTGGAGCCGTAAACCTGCACCTTCTCAATATCCCGCAGCCCTTCCAAGAGTATCTTTGCCAAGCTCTCCTCGTGAACTCTTATCTTCTCCATTCCCAGGTCATTCAGATAATCAACCGCCCTTCCAAGACCAATCCCACCTGCGATATGTGGTGTACCTGCCTCAAATCGCTCATAGCCACCAGCCAGGGTGTAATCGTCCCGGGATACTGTTTCTATCATCCCACCACCAAAAAAGGTAGGCTCAAGCTCATGCGGATTCTTCACCCAGAGGATGCCTGTCCCGGTCGGACCAAGCATTTTATGTCCTGAAAAGGCAAGGAAGTCACAACCAAGCTCTTCTACATTTATCGGGATGTGGGGCACGGACTGAGCACCATCAACGAGTAACAACGTATTTTCACCACCATTCTCTTTGCAAATCGCTGCCATCTCTTTAATTGGCGAAATCGTACCCAGGACATTTGAGACCTGTGTTACCGCAACCAATTTCGTTCTGTCGCCAATCGCCTGCTCAAAATCAGAAATGTCAAATATCCCACTCTTGGAGGGCTCCACGATCTTTACGCGTACGCCTTGCTCTCTCAGCCGTAACCACGGGAGAAAATTAGAATGGTGCTCCAGCAACGTTGTTACTACTTCGTCACCTTTCGCCCATCGAAGCCCGTATGCAACCATATTTATGGCTTCCGTAGCGTTCTTCGTGAATATAACCTCTCCCTCGTTCGCACCAATGAATTCCGCTACTTTGCGATGTGCATTTTGATATTTCTGTGACACAACCTGTGATAAGCGGTGAACGCCACGCCCTACATTCGCATTATACTCACGGTAATAGCTCAAAACTGCTTCTAAGACAGGCTCTGGTGTGAGGCTCGTTGCCGCACTGTCCATGTAAATTATATCCTCCAGTATAGGAAAATCCGCTCTTATTCTTTCGTTCATGTCATGGATACCTTCCTTTTACACTATTATTTCCCGCTATCTTTATCTATAATAACATACTACTATCCATAAAAGTGGCAAACTTTAGATTGTCCCATACTCGAAGGAGATGCTTCTGGTATGGTATAATACACACAAAAGGGAACTGGTATGTATGAAAGTTACGGTAAGATTCTTTGCGCAATTCCGTGAAATTATTGGGAAGAAGCAGAAAGAGGTAGAGATAGAAGATGATATGACGCTGCATGATATTATATCCCGTTTGAGAACTGAGTATCCAAACCTGAAGAAACAGAAGATAATAGTATCGCTGAACCATAAATATGCTCACCCGGAGGAGATACTAAAACATGATGATGAGGTTGCCGTTTTTCCGCCGGTAAGTGGAGGATGATGAGAAGATGATTACGAAAGAGGATTTCTCGATTGATGAACTTGTAAGGAAGATGAAAAAGCCGGAGATGGGTGCTATCGTGACGTTTTTAGGCGTTGTGCGAGCCGACGGTGGAATAAAAGAGATGAACGTAGAGGTATACAAGGAAATGGGGGAGAAAGAGCTGGAGAAACTGGAGCGCGAGGCTCGTGAAAAGTTTGAGATCGAAGCAGTGGAAATCGTTCATCGCGAAGGTTCACTCAAAGTCGGTGAGAACATCGTTGTCATTCTGGTGGGTGCGAAGCACCGAAAGGAAGCTTTTCGGGCTTGTGAGTACCTGATAGACGAGTTAAAAGAGAGAGTGCCTATCTGGAAGAAAGAGTCCTAAATTATAAGTTCTCCACACGCTCCAGTATCTGCCGCCCAAATGCTGTCAGAGAATATATCAAGAAATTTCCTTCTTGCTCGGAATCGACAAGCCCAGCCTCTTTCAGCAGCTTCAAATGGTACGAGAGTTTCGAGTATTCACAATTCAAAAGCTCAACCAGGACGCATACACAGAGGTCTGATATACGCAATGCCTTCAGTATCCGTACTCTTATCGGGTCTGAAAGAGCTTTAAAAAGCGCAACCGTATCACTGACATCCTCATCCATGACATCCCTTACTTTTTCTAAGGTCTCCGAGGAGATCTTGTAAGAAGGAGGGATTTTACGGGGTATTCCCTGGCTGCACGGTGCTGAACGGCCATCTTTTACCTTTGCTTTAAGGTCAAATACTTGCACCATTTTCACCTCCTGTAGATTTGCTGGATTTCTTCTTATCACTCCACCTAATCATCCATTCTATGAACACACCCATGAGTGTTACAAAGATAATCGTTAAAACCAGTCTCGATACCATAAATTTTGGCCCAAGAAATTGAAGTTCCATCATCTCTTGAGGGATCTTTATACATGCCCATGCCGAAAGGAAAATAACAATATTGGAGATGCGAGCACCTTTTTTGAGCAGCGATGAAGCCATAGGAAAAGCCGCGTAAAGGGGACCTGTTGGCAATGTACCAAAGAGTATGGCAAGGAAAATACCGTTGATTCCCGAAGTTTTACTCAGATACTTCGCAACCGTTTCTTTTGACACCCACACCGTAAAAAGCCCCATGACCACAATTACCACAGGTAGTATCATCATCATTTCAAGAAAATAATCCCAGGAGGTTGTAGTTACAATATCCACTCTATCCGGGAATATCAATAGAATGGTTGCTACAACAATCAGAGTTGCTCCTAACAGAATATAATCCCTTATCATTGCTTTTCTTTCCTCTGTTTTTCTCTTTCTTCCATTTTCATAGAATCGCACCCATGATGAGCGCAATTACAATTGCAATTATGAAACTTACCCCGTTCCGAAGCAGAGCCATTTTTTGCCCAGCTCCTTTATTTCCAACGGCAATGTGACCGTCCCGACCATAGTGAGTGTAGTAATGAAAGCGGCAACCGCAGAAATTGATGCCCCGCTCTTAAGAAGAGATCCTGCCAGCGGAAATGACATGAATGCTAGTATATGCAGTATTGCACCCAATAATGCGATAAATAGTACTCCGTCAAACCCTGATTGCTCACCTATAACTTTAGAGATTTCACCCGGCGGCACGAAGCCTAAAAGCAGACCTATAAAGATTATAATAATGAGGACAGTAGGTAGAATGCTGAGGAACTCTTTTGCTGCTACTTTTACTGATTGCTCCGTTTTTGCTCTGTCCTTAGTAAAAGCAAGAATAAGGCAGCCGAGAGCGAAAAGATTTATGAAAATAATGGTTGGATTCGTTTTTATCACCACCGCTGGCACCACAGGCAGGGTGGCTCCGCGGTAAAGGTTTCCAGTTTTGCCACCTCTATTTACTCCTCCTCTTTCCTCAACCTTTCTATCGCTCGTTTCACCTCGTCCTTGCTCGGAACTCCACCTGTCTTCAATATCTTTCCTTCTATCACCGTCGTTGGCGTCGTCAGTATACCAAGCCTTTCCGCTTCCACAATTTCAGTTAGCATCGCCAGTATTTCAAATATATTTGAAATACTTATTTAAAGGTTTTCGCTTTTCAGTAAATTATGATATTTGCATTTTGCTGTGGTGCCCTAACCGCCACTCACCCACGAAAGGATAATTATTTCATCATTCCCATGGACTTCGGTCTTTATACCCTGCAGGTTTTTGATATTCATCCCGTTAAGGTAAACGTTGAATGAACGTTTGATTTTTATGCTGCCGTTGTCGCGGTCCGTGGTCATCACCGTCTCCCTGAATTTGTCCCCATATTTATCGGTCAAGCTCTTCATCACTTCCTCTATGGTTGTCGAACCGTTAAGATCGAGCTCTGTCCATCTCGTTTTTGTCAATTCATGTAAAGAAAGCGGGAATTTTACTTTTACTGGACCCAATCCCTTTCCTTCTTTTATCTCAGATTGCTTCACCAGTGTTTCTGAGATCCCGATCAGGTTATGCCGCAGTGTGAAGTCCCACTCTTCTTTATGCCAATCTTTCACGACGTTTTCACGCGGTCTAATGCCATTCAGCCAGGACAGGCGGTCCTCTTTCTGGTCTTCCATGCCTCTCCGCTTGGCGGTTAAATCAGGATATACTGTTATCCACGTCTTTTGTGGTGGTGGCGTGGGATACTCTCGATAACAACTACGGCTTATAATCGCATTCGGAAGATACCTCGAAGCGATTTCGTAAGCTCGTTCGATTTCTTCCAGCGTGGGACGCCTCGTTACCTGTTCATAAGCGAAGATAGGCACGAAGGGGTTTATGCGGTATTTTATATCTTTGTTTACGGATGCGAGAAACTTCGCTATTTGCTCTATTTCTGTAGCATCAACAATCCCGGGCATGTAAACCGTCTGAATAAGCAGCTCTATCCCGGACGCGTTCAACTTCTCGATTGCGCGCAATACCGGCTTGTTCGATTTTCCCGTGTACGATGTATGAACATCTTCGGAAAATGCCTTTACATCCACATGCGCCTCGGTCAAGCCTGCTTCCTCCAATTCAGTAACATAACCTTCATCCTCACCTAACGCATAGCCGTTGGTCATCAACACGATTTTCTCAAAGCCCTTTTCTTTTAAGCCCTTAACTAAAGT
>JAUXGS010000149.1 GCA_030621945.1 Methanosarcinales archaeon
GCTACTTCTCTCCTTTTCTCTTCACTATTACTTTCCCTATGCGAATGTCTGCATCCTTCAGTATTAGCGTTATAGGGGATTCTACTCCCGAGGCCATCGCCTGCATAATAGGAACGCGAGTTAAGGGTTCCGCTTCACCAAGAACTGCCGCTTCCATCTCAGCAGGAGGAACAGCCTCTGCCGCTTCTACCGCTGCTTCTGCCCATCCTTCCGTTATTTTTGCACCGTCAACATCACGGGTAACACCGTTCACAACAGGATGGTCAACTTTCTTTAAGAATGCGCGCAGCTCTTCTATATTTTTTATGTCCTTCTCTGTGGCTATCTTATCGCTCATCTCCTCAGGAATGGCAGCTCCTACCCGCTCTTTTAAATCAGAAGCCATCCAGACCACACGACGCCAGCCACCATCATATTGTATAAACTTGGGACTGTAAAAGTATTGGACTCCTATTCCAAGGAATCCTTCTACCTGCTTTCCTCCACCTACAGAACTCGCAATACTTGAGAACGGCAGGCCGATAGGAGTATCAGAAACTTTCGAGCCACGATGCACCCAGCCGATTCCGTCAACTTCCGGTATATAAAATCCCGCAACCTCAAAACAACCACAACTTGTATGTGGCCGCTCAAGGAACGAATGCAGTTTTATAGAATCGTACTCGCCACCTGAGAGCCGTACTGCAGCAGCATCTACTCCAGTATACTCCCCGCCTATCGGGTCTATGCACTCCCCTTTTGGAATGGGTGCATTAGGCCCCTCAGGGTCAATCCGGGCTGCTGCTCTCGAATCAAACCAGTTCATTGCACCGCAAAGGGCAGTTCTATCAGGAGTGACTACACACACATTCGTCGGTGCAAATGACTGACAAAGCGTGCACTGATAAAATTCGTCCACATCTTCATCATGAAGTCCCCGCACTTTTACATCCCTCGCTTCATATACCCTCTTAACTTCTTCTAACCTGCGTACCACCTCGTCCTCATCTGTTACGTAGGTCACCTCCATCTTCTCGATAAACGGCAGTTCTGCCTTGAAAAGCATTATCGTTGCTTTTCCTATCTGCTTCAATGATTTCAGTCCCTTCTTTACCGTCGCCTTGCTTATCCTTACCCAAATTTCGGATCTTTGGTTGAGGTGCATATAGCCCTGTATATAACCCTGATACTCATGATTCCTCCGCTCAATAACCGCCTCAAGATCTTCTTCTACCTGTTCGCCATATACTTTGTATATCATTGCATACGCATATGTACCGCCCTCCTCCATCTCCTCCAGGTCTGGCCCTACGAGGCTAACCTCCCCATCTTTTATCTTATCGGGATCAGGTTCAAAGAGAACAAGCTCGAAGCCGGGTTTACTTTGTCCGCCTAACTCCACGTACAAATCCGTCTTTCTTATCCTTTCACCCTCATACATAGGACTTATATCAAAAGGGTACTCCTCATCCGCTTCTGGTTCGCCCATTTTTTCTTTTATTTACTTTACTTTAGATATTCTAAAGCAGGTTCTTTTTAAAAAAGTTTGTTTAAACTTTTCTAAAGTTTGTTGCGCAAGCCCATTTCGGTAAACCCTTTCTCTTTAGTTTAGTTAGAGTAGAGGGTTTTTCGTAGAGAAGAGCAAGTGTAACAGGAGCGCTTTCTGTGCATGAAGCCGATTCTCAGCTTGCTCGAATATCACTGAGTTAACGGAATTCATTACTACCTCTGTCATTTCTTCACCGATATGCACTGGCATGCAGTGCATTAATATAGCGTCTTTCTTCGCACGTTTCACTAAATCTTCGTTGAGCTGATAAATTTGTAAATCCGTCATTCGTTGCTCACGCTCTGCCTCGTCACCCATTGACACCCATACGTCAGTGTATAACACGTCAGTATCAATAGCAGCTTCTTCTGCATTTGCCGTTATAAGCACTTCGCAGCCCATGTTCTTCGCTCGTTCTACTATCCCTTCGTCAGGCTCGTAGCCCTTTGGACAGGCTACACGCATATTCATGCGGGTAAGTGCAGCCCCGCCGATGAGCGAGTTGCACACGTTATTCCCGTCACCGAACCACGCGACATTAACACCCGCAAGTTGTCGCTTATACTCCTGTATCGTCATCAGATCTGCCAGCGTCTGACAGGGATGCTCAAAATCAGTTAAACCATTTATCACGGGAATTGAGGCATAGTGTGCAAACTCCTCCACCGTAGCATGCCGGTATGCTCGTATCATCACTGCGTCAACGTAAGAGGAAAGCACCTTTGCGGTTTCTTGTACTCGTTCGCCCCGCCCCAACTGGAGTTCGTTCCAATTCAAGCTGAGCACTTTCCCGCCTAACTCCCGCATCGCAACCTCAAAGGAGACACGAGTGCGTGTGGACGGTTTCTCGAAGATCAGTGCTAAGGTCTTACCTTCAAGGTCAGTGCTCGTTTTTACGCCTTCTCTTCGCTTTTTTTTCAGCTCTGCCGCTTTTTCAAGGATCGCTTTTAGCTCTGCATGCGAGAGGTCAAAGATCGAGATGAGATCCATAATAAGGAATAAAGAGGAAAAGGTATAAATAAAAAAACGTTACGTTATCCTACATATTACTTACATCATATGTCGGAGCCCTTGCATTTGGGCTAAGTAAACAAATGAAATATTCGGAAGCAAAACAAGGCCGGACTTTTATTATACGACTCGAAGACGGCGAGATACTGCATGAGGAGATAGAAGCCTTTGCAGTAGAACACTCCGTAAACGCAGCGGCCGTCATTGCACTTGGGGGCGCAGACGAAGGTAGCAAACTGGTCGTTGGGCCGGAGCAAGGAAGAAGTACGCCGGTTATACCGATGGAACACATTCTGAATGATGTCCATGAAATAGCAGGCGTCGGCACCATTTTCCCTGATAAAGATCACACGCCTGTCTTGCACATGCATATTGCCAGTGGTCGAAGAGACGAAACGATAACGGGCTGTGTGCGCAGAGGTGTGAAGGTCTGGCAGATCATGGAGGTTATCCTTTTTGAATTGGTTGATTCAAGCGCACGCCGTACATTTGATACTCAAACAGGATTTGAACTGTTGGAGCCTTGATGCACGGTCAAAACCAGTTCGACAGATAAAGAGCACGAAAGACATGGAGGAAGATTGAATATGCTTGACATATTGAGGAATAGACGCAGTATAAGAAAATACACGGCTAAGGAAATCGAGCCTGAGCTCATCGAGCAATTGAAAGAGGCGGCTGTCCGCTCGCCCACGTCGCGTAATTTCCGGCCCTGGCGCTTTATCTTCGTCACTGACAAAACGAAACTTGAAGCGCTCTCACGGGCAAAGCCCAGTGGCTCGGGTTTTCTGAACGGTGCAGGTCTGGGCGTGGTAGTCTGTGCCGACGAGCATGAGTCCGACGTCTGGATCGAGGACTGCGCCATCGCATCCATCATCTTGCAACTTACTGGTCAGAGC